>SYFI01000001.1 GCA_005800465.1 Actinomycetota bacterium
ACTTCCCCAAACCACTCGACCTCTCGCCCCTGGTGGCGCTCGACCGCGAGCGCTGCATCGCCTGCTTCCGCTGCGTGCGGTTCAGCGAAGACGTGGCGGAGGACGGCCAGCTCACCTTCCATGAACGTGGCGACCACACCGAGATCGCCACCTTCAGCGGCGAGCCGTACGAGGGCCGGTTTACCGGCAACACCATCGATCTGTGCCCCGTGGGCGCGCTCACCAGCAATCCGTACCGGTTCGTGAGCCGGCCATGGGACATCAAGAACGCACCGTCCGTCTGTGCGGGCTGCTCGGTGGGCTGCAACGTCGAGATCACTGAACGCGATGGCGAGATCAAGCGCCTCACCGGCCGCCCCGACCCCAACATGGCAGTTGAAGAGGGCTGGATCTGCGATCGCGGCCGCTGGGCATTCCCGGCGCTCACCGCCGGCGACCGCCTGCTGATGCCCGAGATCGTTGACCAGGTGGGGCGCCGCCAGGTGCGCATCGAGCGCGCGGTGGGTGACGCCGGCGCCATCCTGCGCCGTTCCGGCGTCCGGGTGGCATTCCTGCTGGGCACACCCGTCACGGTTGAGGATGGCTTTCTGGCACTTGAGCTGAGCCATCTTCTGGGTGCTGCGTCCGTGGCTCGCCTTGGGGTGGCCGACGACGGGCTCGGCCCCCTGCGCGCCCTCCCCGTGGCCCAGATGCACGACATGGACGGCGCCGACGTGATCGTGGTGGTGGGCGGCGACCCGTCATCGCAGCAGCCGGTCACCGAATTGCGGATTCGAAAGGCCCGTCGTAATGGTGCCCGCGTGGCCATGGTGGGGCCACGGCCCACCGCGCTCGACGGAAACACGGCGGAGACACTTCGCACCGTGCCCGGTCGTCTTGGCGACGCCATCGACGTGGTGGCTGAGCGCCTGCTGGGCTCGTCACGCGCCATCGTGCTGTGGGACGAGTGCGACCTCGCCGCCGAGCCGGATACCGCCGACGCACTCGCCCGCCTTGTGGCATCCACCCCGGGGGCACGCGCCATCGAACTTGCCGCCGACGTCTCGGGCCCCGGCCTGAGAGCGCTCGGAATCCCGGCCACCGGCGTGCTTGAGCAGATCGAGGCGGGTGAGGTCGATGTGCTCATCACGGTGAAGGCCGATCCCACCACCGGCCCGGGTGGCGCCCGCTGGGCAGCGGCGCTCAACCACGTGAACACGGTCATCGCGCTCTGCACCCACCGCAGCCCCATCGTTGACCTCGCCGCAATCGCCATCCCCGTGCTGTACGGGCTTGAGGAGGCGGGCACCTTGGTGAGCATGACCGGCCGGGCCCAGCGCCTGCGCCCCGGTGCCGCGGGGCCCGAAGGTGCCGCGGCCGCCTGGGAGGTGCTCGTGGGCCTCAGTCACCGCATGGGCCAGCCGCTTCCCGACCGCACCGCGGCGCAGGCATTCGACCGCCTGGCCAAGCAGTTTCCCGCATTCGCCGGTCTCACCTGCACCGACCTCGGGCTGCTGGGCGTGCCCATCGCCGCCGGTACGGGAGGGCCCGCCGCTCCCGCACGCCGGGCTGAGGGCGAGGGGTTGCCGCTGGTGGTGTGCACCCCGGTGTTTGGTGACGCCACCGCCCACCGCAGCGACGCGCTCGACTGCGTGCGCGAAGAGACCCACCTGGGCCTCAGCCCAGCCGAGGCCAACCGCCTGGGTGTGAGCGGATCGACACACGTGCGGGTGACCACTCCGTTTGCCTCGGTGGTGCTGCCACTGGTGGAGGATCACCGCCTGCACGAGGCCGGCGCATATCTGGTGCTGGGTGGCCCCACCAGCATGGCGGCCACCCTTCTGCCCGAAGGTCGCGGGCCCGTGTGCGCCGCAATCACCGCACCGGTGGCGCAGGGAGTGGGCGCCTGATGCCCCAGGAAGCACTCCTCACGATGATCATTCAGGCGATCATCGTTGTGGTGGTGGTGCTGTCGTCGTTCGCATACCTCACCCTGCTGGAGCGCCAGCTGATCGGACGCTTTCAGGCACGGCGTGGGCCCAACCGCGCCGGCCCCTTCGGGCTGATGCAGCCGCTTGCCGACCTGGGCAAGTTGACGTTCAAGGAAGACTTCGTACCCGAGGGCGCCAACGCCACGATCTTCCGCTTGTCGCCGCTCATCTGCGTGATCGCCGCCGTGGCCACACTCTCGGTCATCCCATTTGGTGGGGTGCACGAGATCGGCGGGCACACCATCACCCTGTACGGGGCCGACCTGAGCGTGGGCGTGCTGTTTGTGTTTGCCATGAGCAGCCTGGGCTTCTACGGGCTCATCCTTGGCGGCTGGGCGAGTGGCAACAAGTACTCGCTGCTTGGCGCTGCGCGGAGCGCCGCACAGCTGGTGAGCTACGAGGTCGCCATGGGCCTGTCCATCGTGGGCGTCATCATGATCAGCCAGAGCCTTTCGCTGGTGGACATCGCCAATGATCAGGCCGCACAAATCTGGTACATCGTCTACCAGCCCATCGGCTTCATCATCTTCATGATCGCGGCCTTTGCCGAGACCAACCGCACGCCCTTTGACCTGGGCGAGGCCGAGAGCGAGTTGATCGCGGGCTACAACCTGGAGTACGGCTCGGTGAAGTTCGCCATGTTCTTCCTGGCTGAGTACACCAACATGATCATCGTGTCGGCCATCGCCGCAACGCTGTTTCTGGGCGGCCCCGACGGGCCCTTCCTGCCCGGCTTCATCTGGCTGGGGATCAAGATCGCCGTGCTGCTGTTTGTGTTCATCTGGGTGCGTGCCACCGTGCCGCGCCTGCGCTACGACCGCTTGATGAAGTTCGGGTGGAAAGTGCTGCTGCCGGTGGCCACCGCCAACCTGCTGCTCACCGCCGTCATCGTCGGCCTCGGGTTTGCCAACTGATGGGCCGCCTTGACGCACTCAAGGGATTTGGCGTCACGTTCCGGACGCTGCTCACCAAGCCCATCACCATCGGCTATCCCGAGCACAAAACTCCCGTATATCCGCGCTTTCGTGGTCGTCACCGCCTATGGCTGTACGAGGACGGCCTGGAGAAGTGCGTGGGCTGCTCGCTGTGCGCCGCCGCGTGCCCGGCCGACTGCATTCGCGTCGTGGCCGGGGAGAACACGGCCGAGCACCGGGTAAGCGCGGGTGAGCGCTACGCTCGCATCTTCGAGATCAACATGGCGCGCTGCATCTTCTGCGGCTATTGCGAGATCGCGTGCCCATTCGATGCCATCACGCTCGAGCACTCGTACGAGCTGAGCGAGTACACCCGCGAGGCGCTCATCTACACCAAGGATTTGCTGCTTGAGCCCGCCCCCAAGCAGCCGCCGCTTCACTCCAACGTGCCGGGCGGCCCCATTCCCCCGGGCGAGGCCTGACCGTGGCCGTTGACGCACTCATTCCCGGCGCACCCATGCTGTTTATGGGCGAGGGCTTTCGCGTGCACGCCACCAGCCGCGAGACGGCCGGTGGGTTTCTCATCGCTGAAATCGCATCCCGCCCCGGTGGTGGGCCGCGCCATATGCACTCGCACGAGGCCGCCGAGCAGTACATGTGTCTGGAGGGCGGCATCACCGTCATCACCAGCGACGGTGTGCACCGCCTGTCGCCCGGCGAGTCGGTGACCATCACCCCACACCTGGCCCACACCTACCGCAACCTGACCGACACGCCGGCGCGCCTTCTGTGCACGCTGTCGCCACCTCAGGACATGGAGGCGTTTCTACTGGAGGTGTGCGACCCGCACACCGAGGGCGCGCCCCTTCCCGCCGTTGACCCGGCCGTTGTCGATCACGCCATGCAGATCGCCGGGCAACACCGCATGCAGATGCTTGATGAGTACGACCCGGCCGTACTGACCAATGGGTGAGCAGGTCACGTTTGCCATCGCGGCCATTGGTGCCGTGGGCTTTGGAATCGGCATCGTGTTCTTTAAAGACGCCTTCCGCGCAGCGGTGTCGCTCATCGGCACCCTGCTGTCGGTGGCGCTCCTGTTCATCGTGCTGATGGCACCCTTCGTGGCCGCACTGCAGGTGATCGTGTACGCCGGCGCCATCGTGGTGCTGTTCCTGTTCGTCATCGCCTACCTGGGCGTGCGCGATGAGGCGCCCGGGCGCGACCGGCTGGACGCCATGCAAGCCGTGGGGTGGATCGCGCTTCTCGGAATCGCCGCCTTCGGCGTGATCGCAGTGCTCGGCTCCACAATCGGTCCCGGGGTCCCCGCACCGACCAACACTGACGTGGGATCCCCTGCGGCAATTGGCCATGCATTTCTTAGCGATCACATCATCGCCTTTGAGGGCACCTCGCTCATCCTGCTGGTCGCCGCTGTTGGTGCGGTCATTCTGGCCAAGCGCGCGGTGCAGCTGGAGGGGGGCCGATGACCGTCCCGATGTCCGCCTATCTCGTGCTGTCCATCGTGCTTCTGGGCCTCGGGATGCTGGGCGTCATGCGTCGTCGTAACCCACTGCTGTTACTGCTGTCGATCGAGCTGATGCTGAACGCCGGCAACATCCTGCTCATCGGCTTCTCGCGTCAGTGGGACGACCCTGCGGGACAGATCTTTGCGCTTGTGGTGATGGTGGTGGCGGCTGCCGAGGTGGTTATCGGGCTGGGTCTTGTGGTGGCGGTATTCCGCAGCCGCATGAACCTCGACGTGGATGAGATGTCGTCCATGAAGGGCTGACCCGTGCAGACGACGCTCGCCTGGTTCGTGCTCGTGCTGCCGTTGCTCGGCGGCATCACCCTGGTCGCATGGCCCGGGGAGCCCCCGCGCGCAGCCACACGCCTGATCGGTATCGGCAGCATCCTCATCGCCTTTGCGCTGGCCGTCACCATCTTCGTGAGCCTGCTCATGAACGCACCCGACGACCGCACGTTTACATCGGGCCTTTACGAGTGGATCTCCATCGGCGGCATATCCCTGGACCTGTCGATCCTCGTCGACCCGCTCAGCGTGATGATGCTGCTCATCATCACCGGGGTCGGGTTTCTCATCCACCTGTTCAGCGCCGAGTACATGCAGAATGACCGCGACTACCGGCGGTTCTTCGCCGAGATGAACCTGTTCGTGTTCTCGATGCTGCTCCTGGTGCTGGCGGGTAACTTCTTCTTCCTCATCGTAGGCTGGGCATTTGTGGGCCTGGCCTCGTACCTGCTGATTGGCTTCTGGTACGAGCGCCCCGCGGCGGTGGCGGCGGCCAAGAAGGCGTTTGTAATGAACGTGATCGGCGACGCCGGCCTGGTGCTGGGGGCCTTGCTCATTCTGCGGCAGTTGGGAACGCTCGACTTTCAGCAGGCATTTGCGAATGCCGATCAGCTGGGGGCGAACAGCGGCACGGCGCTTGCCGTGTGCCTGCTGCTGTTCGTGGGCGCCGCGGCCAAGAGCGCGCAGATTCCACTGCACACATGGCTGCCCGACGCCATGGAGGGCCCCACACCGGTAAGCGCGCTGATTCACGCGGCCACCATGGTGACCGCGGGCGTCTACCTTGTCGAGCGCTGCCACGCGCTGTTCCAGATGTCCGAGCTCGCAGGCCAGATCATCGCGGTGATCGGTGCCGCCACGCTGCTGATGGCCGCCACCGTGGCCCTGCAGCAGGTGGACATCAAGCGCGTGCTCGCCTGGAGCACTGTAAGCCAGATCGGTTACATGATCATGGCCGCGGGCCTTGGCGCGTATTCGGCAGCCATGTTCCACCTGCTCATGCACGCCTTCTTCAAGGCCTGCCTGTTCCTCGCCGCCGGAATCATCATTCACGCCCTGCACGACGAGCAGAGCCTGAACAAGATGGGTGGCCTCAAGAAGTACCTGCGCGTGGCCTACTTCGGCATGGCCATGGGTTGCCTGGCGATTGCCGGATTCCCGGGCTTTGATGCATTCTTCAGCAAGGACGACGTCCTCGCCACGGCGCTCGCGGCCGGGCCAGTGGGCGTGGCCTGCTGGATTATCGGCGTGGTGGGCGCGTTCATCACCGCGCTCTACATGTTCCGCCTGTTGTTCCGGGCCTTCTTCGGACCCGGGCCCTCGGGCGGCTACGCCCACGCCCCGCACCCCTCCAAGTGGTGGATGGCGGTACCGGTCATCATCCTGGGCGTGCTCAGCCTGGTGGGCGGATGGATTCAGGTGCCCTTCGGCTGGACCGGCATCAGCGACTGGCTGGCACCCGTGCTGGCCGACGTGCAGCACCCGCTCGAGGCGACCAACGCACAGGTATGGCTCACCATCGGCTTCTCGACCGCTGCTGCGCTTGGGGGCATCGCCCTGGCCTGGTGGCTCTTCGCTGCCGACCCCGAGCGGCGCATTCGCCTTGCCGCCGTGGCCCGTGGACCGCGCGAGGTGATGCGCGAGGCCTATCTGTTTGATCAGGCCTACGACGATGTGTTTATCGAGCCCGGCCGGGAGCTCGGCACCGTGCTGCTCGACGACGTTGAGCCAAAGGGGCCGCAGGGCCTCATCACCGGCACCGCCGCGGTGATCCGCGACACCGTGCGCGTGGTGAGCGCATCGGAGAATGGTTTCGTGCGTTCGTACGCCTTCGCCATGATCGCGGGCCTTGCAGTGGCAGGCGTCATTCTTGCCATCGTCGTGGCGGGGGTGGCCTGATGCCCTGGGTCTCCCTGCTGGTAATCGTGCCGCTTGTCGCCGCCATCGTGCTGGCACTGGTGCCGCAGCACGACCGCATGCTGGCGCGCACCGTCGCACTGGCAGGCACCGGCCTCACCGTTGCCGTGTCGATCGTGGTACTCGTGCTGTTTGACGGCGGGTCGGGGGCGTTTCAGCAGATTGACCACGTGGACTGGATCACGAGCCTGGGCATTTCGTGGGATCTAGGCGTGGACGGCATCTCAATCTGGCTCGTGCTGCTCACCACCGTGCTGTTCACCCTCGGGGTGATCGCCGCATGCCAGCACCTGCCCGAGCGCGGCAACATGTTTCTGTCGCTGCTCCTGCTCTCGGAGGTCGGCCTTCTGGGGCTGTTCACCTCGGGTGACCTGGTGCTGTTCTACGTGTTCTGGGAGTTCATGCTCATCCCATTCGCGTTCCTCATCTGGACCTGGGGTGGCGACAACCGCAGGCGCGCCGGCCTCACGTTTGTCGTGTACACGATGGTGGGCAGCCTCATCATGCTCGTGGCCATCATCTCCACGGCCCTGATCGCCCGCGACCACCTGGGCCACGCCACCTTCCTCATCCGCGACATCCAGGGCGTGCCGTTCTCGGGCACGGCATCCACTCTGCTGTTTGCCGGGTTCGTACTGGCCTTCGCCATCAAGTTGCCCCTGTGGCCATTTCACGGCTGGCTGCCGCTGGCCTATGGCGAGGCGCCCATCGTAGTGACCGCGCTCATGGCCGCACTTATGAGCAAGGCCGGCGTGTACGGACTGCTGCGCATCGGCGTGCCGCTGTTTCCCGATGGCGCCAACACACTGCTCATCCCCATCGCCATCCTGGCGCTCATCGGCATCGTGTACGGATCACTGCTCGCGTGGCGTGCGCGCACCATGCGCCTGCTCGTGGGTTACTCAAGCCTTGCCCACCTGGGATTCATCGTTCTCGGAATCATGGTGTTTGACCGCATGGCGGCTCAAGGCGCGGTGCTGCAGATGATCAACCACGGCGTGGTGGTGGCCGCTGCGTTCACCATCGTGATGATGCTGGGGCGCGGTACGGGTACCGAGGATATGGACCGCCTGGGTGGGCTGGCCAAGGGTGCGCCGCGATTGGCCGTGGCGTTCCTTATCGTCACCATGGCCGCGCTGGCCCTCCCCGGGTCGAATGCATTCGTGGGCGAGTTCTTCATTCTGGGCGGGGTGTTTCGCCAGTTCGCCTGGATGGCCGTCATCGCCATGGCCGGTGTGATCTACGCCGCGGTGTACATGCTGCGCATGTACCAATCGACGATGAATGGCCCGGTGAGGGGCGTTGCCGATGAGGGCCGGGCAACCGAGCTGCGCCGTGGCGACGCCATCGTGCTGGTGCCGCTCATCCTCATCATGTTCCTTATCGCCCTGTGGCCACGCGTGTTCGTGGATGCCAGCGCCAAGGCCACCGATCAGGCCATCGCGCCTGCACAGGTGGTTGCCGGGAGGCCCCTCATCCAGATCGCCCCGTCCGCCGCGGCCACGCGGGAGCTCCCGTGAACGTCGTCGTCGGCATCCCGCTCTACGTCATGTCGGCCGCTGCCCTGCTGGCCATTGTGAGCGGCGCGTTTACATTGCCGCGCGACCTGCGGCGTCTGCCCGAGTGGATTGGCCTGCTGGGCGTCGGCATCTCCCTGCTCACGCTCATCGCCATGTGGGACAGGCCGCAGAGTGGCTTTGAGGGAGAGATCCGCCTCACGCAGATGAGCATGCTCATGTCGGGAATCATCCTTGTCGCCACCCTTGCCACGATCGCACTCTCGTGGGGCGAGCCCGCAGGCGCGGGCAGGCGCGGTGAGTACATCGGGCTGATCCTTGCCGCCGCGACCGGGATGATGCTCACCGTCACCGCCGGCGACCTGATCGTGATGTTCATCGGCATCGAGCTTTTGTCGGTGTCGCTGTACATCCTCTGCGCCATCGAGGTAACCCGTGAGCGGTCGCTGGAGAGCGGCCTGAAGTACCTCATGACCGGGGCCATTGGCACGGCCATTCTCATTTACGGGTTTGCGCTTCTGTACGGCATGACCGGCAGCACGTCGCTCAACGTGATTGGCGAGCGCCTTGCAGAGGCGGGGCCCCTTACGTCGCAGCCGCTGCTCGTTGCCGCAATGGCGTTGGTGGCAGTTGCCCTGGGGTTCAAGGCGTCGGCCGTACCGTTTCACATGTGGACGCCCGACGTGTACGAGGGCGCCCCCACTCCGATAACCACCTTTATGTCTACCGGCACCAAAGCTGCGGCCATGGGCGCCTTTCTCCTGGTGTTCACGGGCGCCGCCCAGGGGGCCATCGCCGACTGGCGAGTGCTCATCGGGGCCATCTCCGCCGCATCGATGGTGGTGGGCAACATCGGTGCATTGCGCCAGACCAGTGTGAAGCGCATGCTCGCCTGGTCGAGCGTGGCCCAGGCGGGCTACCTGCTGATGGGCGTGGCCGTGGGCACCGCATTTGGTGCCGAGGCCCTCGTCTATTACCTCATCGCATACCTAGCCATGACCCTCGTCGCATTCGCCATCGTCATTCTGCGCGAGCGCGAGGTGGAGGATGGCGACCAGATCGAAGCCTTCACCGGTTATGGCCGACGGCGCCCGTGGGCCGGAGTGGTAATGACTCTGGCCATGCTGTCGCTGGCCGGGTTCCCACCACTGGCCGGGTTCATCGGCAAGTTCATGCTGTTCTCGGCAGCCATCGACAGCGACATGCTGTGGCTGGCCATTGTGGGTGCCCTCGCCAGCGCGGTGAGCCTTGTGTATTACCTGCGCGTGAGCATTGTGATGTGGTCACCTGCGCCTGTGCGCAATGTGCCCGAGCGCACTCTTCGCGTACCGCGCCCGGTCGCTGCCGTGGCCGTCACGGGTGGCGTGGCCATTATCGCCCTGGCCATCTGGGCGCAGCCGGTCATTGACCTGTGCCGCGACGCCGGGGCATCGCTCCTTCCCTAGTCGCCCTCAGGGTGGGCGCCGGTCGGGTCAGGCGGGGCGTAGGCCCGGAAGCACGGCATCAACCACGTCGGCCGCGATGTCGTCCGTGAGATGCTGCTGCCAGATGAACCCCTGGATGACCAGCGGCCCGAGCAGCAACTGCGTGGAGAGATGAATATCCGCATCTCTGCAAATCTCCCCCCGGGTGATGCCCACGCTGAGGATGTCGCGGATGACGGCATCGAACGGACCCACGATGTGCTCGAGGTACAGGGCATGAAGCCTGAGTGAGCGGGAGAGGTCGCCGATGGCAGCAGCGAACAACGGGCCGTTGTCACCGCGAAGCCCATGCACGAATGCGCCCAACACCTCCACGAGGTCGCCGCGCACCGATCCGGTGTCGAGTGGTTCAAGATCAATGAGGCACTCCATCAGCGCATCTACGATCAGGGACTCCCGATCAGGCCAGCGCAGGTAGATGGTGCCCTTCCCCACGCCCGCGCGCTGTACCACAGCAGCAATGGTGCAGCCGGCCATTCCGTGCTCCACGAGCAGGTCGCGTACCGCCGGCAGCACAACACCCTCGACGTCCGGGTTACGGGGACGGCCACGAGGGCGGCGCACAGGGACAGCGATCACGTCGGGAGAAGTAGTCAAGAGGCAATCATCCCCAACGCGATTCGGTGACCGGGCAGCGACAGGATTCCTTATGAAGGTGCCAGTGAAAGGGGGATCGGTCGAGGCGGGGGCTAACCCGCCTTTGCATCGCGCTCGGCACCCCACCAGATGCGCGCCGCGATGATGACCATGACCGCTGCAAAGAGCAGGCGCAGGACATCCTGCGGCAGGCTGCTGGCCACGTATGCGGCGGCGAAGGCAGTTATGAGGGCCCCGGCGCCGATGATGGCTGCATCTGCAAGCCGCGCCTCTCCCGACCCGCGCTGCTGCCAGGTGCCGAGAATTGCCACAGGGACGATGGCAAGCAGCGAGGTGGCCTCGGCCACCACCTGGCTGAGACCCAGCACCAGGACGAGTGCCGGTACGAAGAGGATGCCCCCGCCCACCCCGGCCAGGGCAGCGACAAAGCCCCCTGCCACGCCGAGGATGGCGGCGATCACGTATGCGGTCATGGGTTCACCACCAGAAGAACAGCTGCGGCCACCAGCACGATGGCGAAGGCCCGCGAGATGACGACGGCCGACACGCGGCCCCGCACCCGCACGCCCACAACTACGCCGAGGAGCGCGGGTATCCCGATGAGTGCACCGAGCACCCAGTTGACATCTCCCATAACGCCGTACGCGATCACGCCCCACAGGGCGATGATGCCGATGGCCGCCAGTGACGTTGCGGTGGCAGCCCGCGATCCATATCCGCACAGGAAGATGAGCAACGGCACCATCACCACGCCACCCCCCACGCCGAAGAGCGCGGAGAAGGCACCACCCGCTGCCCCCACCAGCATCAGGCGCCATATGCGATCACGCGTATACGTGCTGTTAGCCTCGCCCCACATGACCGCCTCCTCCGAGCATTCGATCGCCGACATCGCTGGAGCACTTCGTGACAACGCAGACGGGGCCGCGCTGCTGTTCGACGTTGATGGCGTGCTCGCCCCCATCGTGCCCCATGCTGGTGATGCCCGCGTGCCCGACGAGGTACTCGACGTGCTGGCACGTCTGCGCGACCGGTATCTGGTGGTGGGCCTTGTAAGCGGACGGGCGCTGGCTTATGTGGACCGAATGGTGCCGGTACCCGGCCTCACCCGGGGAGGAAACCACGGGCTGGAGGTGGCGCCGCCGGGCGGCGACGCCGAGGTGGTGCCGGAGGCCCGGCCACATGCCCGCGCCATGCGCGCCTTTGTGGCCGCCCACCCGCCCAGCGTGCTGGAACCCCACGGCGTGTGGCTGGAGGACAAGGGCGTCTCGGTGAGCCTGCACCACCGGGAGGCACCCGACCAGGCGGGGGCAGAGGCATTTCTCGCCGGGCCGGTGGCAGGCGCAGCACTGAGCGCAGGCCTTCGAGTGCGTCACGGGCGCATGGTCGTGGAGGTACTGCCCGACGTGGATGTGGACAAGGGGACGGTTGTGCGCCAGATCATCCGGGCGTGCGGCGCGCAGACGGCGCTGTACGTGGGCGACGACCGCACCGATATTGATGCCTGGCGGGCACTGCACGATCTGCAGACCATCGGCGTG
>SYFI01000037.1 GCA_005800465.1 Actinomycetota bacterium
GACTCCGCAGTGCGCATCACCCATCTGCCCTCTGGTGTGGTGGTGCAGTGCCAGAACGAGCGCAGCCAGACGCAGAACCGTGCGACTGCCATGAGCATGCTCAGGTCACGTCTCGTGGAGCTTGAGCTGCAACGGCGCGAGGAGGAGTCGGCCCGGGAGCGCGGCGAGAGCATGACCATCGGCTTCGGCAGTCAGATCCGCTCGTACGTCATCCACCCGTACGCGATGGTGAAGGATCTGCGTACCGGCCATGAGACCGGGAATACCCAGGCGGTGTTCGACGGAGCCCTCGACCCATTCATGCGGGCCGAGCTCGAGCGCCGGGCCAAGGGCCTGGCAGTGGTGGGCGAGGACTAAAGCCGGCTCCGGCCCCCCGGCCCAGAGAGTCAGCATCGCGTCGTGGGTCCTGTGCAGGCAACACGAGCGTTCCCCGACCCCTTCGGCACCGTCTTGTCACGGTGACTGACCCCACTTGAGGTCTGACCCCAGACCGAATCACTTTTGTCACGGTGACTGACCCCACCCGGGGTCTGACCCCAGGCGCGCCCTCGATACGCGAGCCTGACGCCCCAATCGCCTCGGCCACATGGGCTAAACACGCCCTGTGACCATTTTGACACGGCGACTGACCCCACCCGGGGTCTGACCCCAATTGCGCCTTAAATGCACGAGCCAGATGGGCCAGGACCGATCCGTGTCGTTTTGACACAGCGACTGACCCCACCCGGGGTCTGACCCCGTTGTGGGGGGTGGTCGAAGTGCCGAAGTAGCGGGGTTTGAGGAGTTCTTACGACCGGGTGCCCCGGAACAGTCGGTGGCCTCGCGGGGCCCTTACCCGACTACTCGTGTGCATGGCCCCTTCTTCCCGTAAGGGCGATTGCAGTTCAGGGGAGGGGCACGCGCTGCGGTGGCGAAAGTTAGTGGCCGCAGCGGATCCGACCCCGAGATGGAGGGACTAGCGCCTCCCATGGCACGAATCGACGACGACATTCACGACGCGGGCAGCACTCCGCGGGCATTCACTCTGGTGGAGGTACCACTTGAGACGGTGCCCGCCGACCTCGCCGTAGTCACCCCGCCCGCAAGCGAGAAGCGACGCCGCGGCGACGTGTTCCGCCCGGGCCCAGGCCCGATGGTGCAGTTTCAAGGGGTGATCAAGCGCTACGACGGCGACGTGCGGGGGCTCGACGGCGTGTCGGTGTCGATCGCCGCAGGCGAGTTCGTCTTTCTCGTGGGCCAGTCCGGATCCGGCAAGTCCACCTTCATCCGCCTGTGTATCCGTGAACTGCGGGCCACGTCGGGGCACGTGATCATCGGCGGTCGCGATCTGGGTGAGCTCAAGCGCAGCAAGGTTCCATATCTGCGTCGCGCCATCGGCTGCGTGTTCCAGGACTTCCGCCTGCTGCCCGACCGCACGGCCTCCGAGAATGTGGCGTACGCGCTGCAGGTGACCGGGCATTCGAGGCAAGAGGTGAACCGCCGGGTTCCCGAGATCCTCGCCCTGGTGGGGCTCGACGGCAAGGGCGACCGCCTGCCACGTGAACTCTCTGGTGGCGAGCAGCAGCGGGTATCCATTGCCCGCGCACTGGTTAACCAGCCGCGCCTTCTCATCGCCGACGAGCCCACGGGCAACCTCGACCCCGACACATCGCAGGGCATCATGGATCTGCTCACCCGCATTAACCGCACGGGTACCACTGTGCTCGTGGCTACCCATGACCGCGACACGGTGGACCGCATGCAGCAGCGTGTGATCGCACTCCACAAGGGGCGCATCGTGCGCGACGCGGAGGGCGGCTACAACGAGGACCCGGGCGACACGGGGGAGATCGCATGAGGCTGGGAATGTTCTTCCGCGAGGCGCTTCGCAGTATCCGCGCCAACGCCGCTATCTCGGTGGCTGCAACGGTCACGGCACTCATCGCCGTATTCATCCTCGGTGCCTTCATCCCGTCGTTTATGTACGTGCGCTCCGCCGTGAGCGCCCAGACGTCGAAGGTCGACGTTGACGTGTACATCTCGGACACCGCATCGGTGAAGCAGGTCAACGCCCTACGCGACAAGATCGGCACGCTCAAGACCGACGGTCAGGTTGCGGAGTTCACCTACGTGTCGAAGGACGATGCCCTGCGCCTCATGCGTGAGCGCCTGCGCGACCCGTCTGTGCTCGACGAGCTGCCGAGTAACCCGCTGCCGGCCAAGTTCAACATCCAGCCCACCGATCCGGCCAACGCCAACGCCATCGTTGCGGCGGTAAAGGACGATGCGGCGCTCGATCCAACCGAGGGCATCGTCTATCCGCAGACCACCGCCGACAGGTTGCTCACCGCAGCCAAGTTCGTGCAGTGGGCGGGATTCGCGCTCATCGGCATCCTTCTGGTGGCAGCGGTCCTGTTGATCGGCAACACCATCAGACTCTCCATCTTCGCCAGACGGCGTGAGGTGGAGGTGATGCGCCTTGTCGGCGCCACCAACTGGTTTATCCGATGGCCCTTCATGATTGAGGGAGTCATCTGCGGCCTCGTGGGGGCCGTGGTGGCCGTGGCCATGCTGTGGGGCATCAAGGTGGGAGTGGTGGATGCCTGGGCATCTGGTGCCGACACCGCCCTCACCAAGACCGGATCCGCCGGTGGGGCAATCGCCTTCCCGCTCCTCACCGTCGTACTGGTGGGAGCCGGCGCCCTTCTCGGCGCCGTAGGCAGCGGCATTACGCTGCGCCGCTTCCTGCGCATCTGATCGGCGCGTGCGGCGGCGCCTGCGAGCGCCGCCGCCCCGCGACCGGCCGGACCGCGGGCACCCGGCACCCGGCCTAGGATTCGCCCCGTGTCAGCACCCCACCAGCCCCCACGTCGGGGCGCCGCGTACGTCGTTGCCGTCGTGGTGATGGCTCTCGTGATCTTCGTTCTGGGGGTGCTCGTGGGCGGCCATCCCCGGCAGTCGGGGCTTGACCAACTGCCAGCCGGCGCCCGCAACCTGCTGGTGGGCGGCTCCACCGGGTCGCTTCCCGATCAGGTGTTGAACGTTCTTGCCGATCGCTACCGGGGAGAGGTGGACCGCAGCAAGCTCGAGCAAATCGGTGCCGCCGCCATCGCCGCGTCGCTGGGCAACCGCTGGACCCAGTACTTCACGCCCGATCAGTACCGCGACCTCATGCGGGCCTCAGAGGGCACCTACATCGGCATCGGCATCCGGGTGAAGCCGTCCAAGACCGGAGTCGCCATCCGCGAGGTGGTCCCCGACAGCCCGGCCGACACCGCGGGTTTGGTGAAGGGCGACGTCATCACCTCCGTCGGCGGCATCCCGGTGGCCCGGCGCGGCCAGGCGAGGAGTGTGCTGGCCATTGGCGGCAAGCCCGGCACCGTGGTGACTCTTGGTGTCACCGGCACCGACGGGGCAAAGCGCACCGTGAAGGTGACCCGCGGCGACGTGACGGTGCCGCTCGTGGAGGGCAAACTGGTGACTGCTCCCGGCGGCTGCAAGGTCGCAGTGGTTACACTTGATCGGTTCGATCAGGGTGCGGGGGAGGCGGTTGCCGACAAGGTGGCGGCACTTCGTGACAAGGGCGCCACCGCGGTCATTCTCGATCTGCGTGGCGACCCGGGTGGGCTCGTGGACGAGGCAGTGGCGGTTGCCGGCGACTTCCTGAAGCCCGGCGATGTTGTGGTGTCCACCAAGGGCCGTACCTCGCCCGAAGAGGTGCTGAAGGCCGATGGCGATCCCATCCCGGCCAGCATCCCCGTCACCGTGCTGGTGGATCGCAAAAGTGCCAGCGCATCGGAGATCGTGACCGGGGCCCTCAAGGACAATGGCCGCGCACTCGTGGTGGGGACTTCCACCTTCGGTAAGTCGGAGCTACAGGTGACCATCCCCACCACCGACGGTGGCGCGGTAAAGGTGACGGTGGCCGGCTACCTCACCCCCAAGGGGACCGACATCGGCAAGAAGGGCGTGCAGCCAAACGTCCGTGCCATTGATAATCCCCGCACTGGCGCCGACGAGGCGCTTTCGGTGGCGCTCGCGCACGCCTGCACCGGAAAGGCCTAGATCGTGACCCGCGGCCGCACCGGAGCGTCGTTTGTCGCGGAGTTGGTGCCGCATGGCCGCGGCATGGCACTGCGCCCGGCATTTGAGGCCGGCCCAGAGGTTGCGCTGCTCAAGGCGCGTCGTAAGGACGCCCACATGGGCGACCTGGTGACCGCGCGCCTTAAGGGTGGTGGGGCCGAGGTGGTGGCCATTCATGGTCCGTCCCGCCTGCCCGGGGCCGCCATCAGGGCCCTGGTGGCGCACGAGGATCTGGGCCATGGGTTTGGCGCCAAGGTGCGCGATGAAGCCGACGAGGCCGCCCGTGGCGCCGAGACGATGGAACCGGACCGCCGCGACATGCGTGAGCAGCGGGTAATTACCATCGACCCGGAGGGTGCCAAGGACCACGACGACGCCATCGCAGTGGCACGCGATGGCGAGGGAATCCGCCTGTGGGTGCACATCGCCGATGTGAGCAGCTTCGTCGAGGCAGGCGGCGCCGTTGATCACGAGGCCGAACGCCGCGCGTGCAGCACCTACCTGCCCGGCACGGTTGACCCCATGCTCCCCGAGCGGCTCTCAAACGATGTGTGCTCACTGCGCCCCGATGTGGATCGAAAGGCGCTCACGGCCGAGATGCTGGTGATGCCCGATGGCACCGTCACTGGTGAGGCCTTCCAGCGCTCGCTCATCAAGTCGGATCGCAGGCTCACCTATCCCGAGGTTGACGCTCTGCTGGAGGGCAGGGCCGATCTGGGCGACCGGGTGATGGAGGATGACGTGCGGCTGGCGATGGATCTGGCCCGTGCGCTACGGGCACGCAGGATGCGCCGTGGAGCGCTCGACGTTGCCACCACCGAGCCACGGTTTCACTTTGAGGAGGGTCGCATCGCCTCGATCGAGGTGGAGCGCCAGACCGATGCCCATTCGCTCATCGAGGAGTGCATGATCGCCGCGAACGAGGCGGTGGCCCGCTTCCTCATCGACCGCAAGGTGCCCACCATTTTCCGTGTGCACGGTGATCCCGAGCAGATGGCAATTGAGGAACTGTGGACCCGTCTTGAGGTGCTCGGCATTCCGGTGCCGCCACTGGCCGAGGGAATGCTCACCGCGGATCAGCGTCGCGAAGCCGCGGGTGTGGCCGCGCACGCAACCCGCCTGTATGTCGAGCGCATGGGTAAGGGCGGGCGATCACTTCCGTACATGGTGCTGCGCTCTCTGCAGCGGGCTGTGTACCGGCCGGATGCCACCAGCCACTCCGGCCTCGCCAGCGCGGCGTACCTGCACTTCACATCCCCCATCCGTCGCTACCCCGACCTGGTGGTGCACCGGGCGCTGGTCTATGCGCTTGGATTGGGGGAGGCCGCTCCCGATGCCGTAATGCTGCCTGGAGTGTCGCGCGATTCATCTGAGCGCGAGCGTAAGGCCACCGATCTGGAACGCCGTGCCGACCGCATGTGCCTGGCCTACCTCCTGGCTGAAGAGATGCGGGGCGACGAGCAGTGGGACCGCCCCCGCGATGGTGAGGTCACGGGCATCGGACAGTCGGGGCTGTTTATCTCGTTTGGCGATGCGTACGACGGATTCATGCCCTTTCGGCGCATGCCCGACGACCACTGGGTGCCCGAGCCCGACGGCGTGCAGGCCACGGGCAACGAGACCGGCAAGCGCATCCGTCTGGGCGACTCGGTGAAGGTTCGCGTGCACGACATTGAGCCGCTTCGGGGGCGCGTCACGCTTGAGCCCGCCGACCGCCCGGGCCCGCGCACCACCCGCGACCCCGAGCAGCGAGATCGCGATCGCGGGTCGCGCCTCGGCCGCCGCGCGCCGCGCGGCCGATAGGATCGGCGCGATGGGCAAGAAGGCAACCACCAAGGGCGGGTCCACCCCGCCAACGCGTCGCGACATCGCGCAGAACCGCAAGGCGCTGCACGAGTACGAGATCCTCGACCGCTACGAGGCGGGAATCTCACTCGCCGGCAGCGAGGTAAAGGGGCTTCGCGAGAGTGGCGCCATGATCCGTGAGGCCTACGCCCAGGTGATTAACAACGAGGTGTTCCTCGTGGGCGCCCACATCTCCGACTACGGCCCGGCCGGTGGTCGCGGGCACGACCCCCAGCGCACCCGCCGGCTGCTGCTGCACCGCCGCGAGATCGACAAGATTTCGGGCAGGCTTGCCGAGCGCGGCGTCACCCTCATCCCGCTGCGCATGTACTTCAACGTCGAGGGCCGCGCAAAGATCGAACTGGGCCTTGGCCGTGGGCGCACGCAGTACGACAAGCGTGTGGCCATCAAGGACAAGGAGATGTCGCGCGAACTCTCCAGGGCAAATGCCCGCAGGGGTCGCAGCTAGGCCCCCATGCCGTTATGGCGTGATGATGACCACGTGCTCGGTGAGCGCGCCGTGTGCGCCCAGCGTGGAGATCTTCTCGATGTCACTGCTGCGGCTTGGCCCCGACACCAGGCTGACGGCCGACGGCACCGGGCGGCCGTCGGCAAAGGTCTGGGCCAGCGCCTCGCCCAGGGTTTCCACGACGCGGTCGGCCATGAGCAGCGACACGTGATGGCGATTGGTCACGTCGAGCCCCCGGCCGTGGCCCACCGACGCCTCAAGCACAAGGGTGCCGCGCTCAGCAACGCCCAGCGTGGGCACGGTCACACCGCACACATCCTGCGGCCCCTCAAGCCCCAGCACCTCGCGCCGCCCCATGGCCACGGGCCAGCGGAATACGTCGATACCGGCCGCCCGAAGCGCGGGTTCGAGGCCCACGGCATCCACCACCGGGTCATCCGCCAGTACTGCGCGCACAATCCCCTGGTCGGCCATCCAGCCAGCAGCAGCACGGCCGGCGTTAGCGGCACCGGCCAACTGGACGGTGGCCTTGCGGCGGGCGAGTGACTCCACCATCTGCGCAACCGGGGTGCTCACCGGCGTGGGGGCCACTTGCTCGGCATGTCACGAACCTTGCTCCAGCCCGACCCCGGCCCCGGCAGCCGGTGTACCCATCCGCCGCGACCCCGAATTCGAAGCCCCAGCCGCCAGCCGATCATGGTCAGGCGGTAGGTCACACCCCGGCGCCAGAGCAGGCTCCATACGCGAAATGCCAGGCCGGCCTTGCGCTTTGCAGGCGACGACGACCGGGCCCGGGCGCGCACAAGCAGATCGGGCAGTGGGATCCCCACCGGGCAGGCGTCGCCGCATGCACCGCAGAGCGTCGACATAAACGGGAGGTCTCGCGACCCGGGCGACGAGGGGCCTTCGAGAACGGGTGTGATGATTGCGCCGATGGGCCCTGAGTAGGGCGATCCGTAGGCCTGTCCACCCACGTTCTGCCACATGGGGCACGAGTAAAGACAGGCCCCGCAGCGGATACACGAGAGCACCTCTTCAAACTCCGACCCGCGCAGTGCTCCCCGCCCGCCATCAATGATGACCAGGTGGAACTCCTCGGGGCCATCGGTCTCGCCTTCGCGCCTCGGGCCGGTGATGAGACTGACGTAGTTCGCCGCGTCCTGGCTGATGGCCGCCATGGGAAGCACCTGCAAAATGTGCGCGGCCTCATCCCAGTCGGCGATCACACGCTCCATCCCCATTACGGCCACGTGGATGCGCGGCTGTGATGTGACCAACCGGGCATTTCCCTCGTTCTCCACGATGCACACGGTGCCAGTGGATGCCACGCCGAGGTTCACACCCGAGATGCCGATCTCGGCCTGGGCGAACTTCTCGCGCAGCCGCACACGGGCATGCGCCACAAGGCCCTCGCGATCGGTGGGCACATCGTCGGTGCCGGCCTCCTCGCGAAAGAGCGCAGCCACCTGATTGCGGTTGAGGTGCACAGCCGGGGCGATGATGTGGGACGGGTGCTCGTTGGCCAGTTGGATGATCCACTCGCCCAGATCGGTCTCAACCACCTCGAGTCCGGCGTGTTCCATGGCCTCGTTGAGATTGATCTCCTCGGTGGCCATCGACTTGCTCTTGGCCACCACGCGTGCGCCGCGCGCCCGAGCCAGATCGGTAATGTACCTGCATGCTTCATCGGCATCTGCGGCACGCACCACCACACCGCCATTGGCCCGCACGTTCGACTGCAATTCAGCGAGCAGGGCCGGCATGTTGCGAATGTTCGACCGCCTGATGTCACGGGCACGGTCGCGCATCTCGTCAAACCCGAAGTCGCGCTTCATCACCTCGCGCCCGGCACCCCAACTGTCACCGGCTGTGCGCAGGTTGTCGGCGAGCGTGGGATCACGCAGGGCATCCACCGTGCGATCGCGCAAGGTGCCCGTGACATCGGGGTAGGCCACACCGGGATTACGGCGCCGGCGACGGGTGCTCACGAGCCCAAGACCTCGGAGATGTGACGGGCGCGGATGGGGATTCCCGTGCGGTGTGCGCGCCCGGCGATGTGCATGAGGCACCCGAGATCGCACGACACCACCTCAGATACGCCCGTGGCTGCGGCAGCCTGCGCTTTCTGCTCGCCCAGCCGACCCGACAGCTCCGGGAAGTTGAGTGCGAACACCCCGCCGAATCCGCAGCACTGGTCGGCGTGGGCCATCTCCCGAACCTCACACCCCGGTACCTTCGCGAGGGCGTCACGCGGGCTCTCGTTTTCGTCCAGCACGCGAAGCATGTGGCACGAGTCGTGCACCGTGAGGGCGCCACATGCCCTGGCGCGCGGGTCGAGGTCGTGCTTGGCGAGAAATTGCGTGAACTCAATGGTGCGCAGAGCCAGATCGAGGGCGTCCTCCTCATCGGGCTGCCCGGCAAACAGCTCGGGGTACGCATGGATGACCATTCCCGCGCACGATCCGCTCGGCACCACCACCTCGTCACTCCCGGCGAACACCTTGATGGTGTGTCGCGCCACGGCGCGGGCCTGATCGGGGTGGCCGGCCGTCCAGGCGGGCTGGCCGCAGCAGGTCTGACCCCGCGGCACCTTCACATCAACGCCCGCCCGCTCCAGCGCCCGCCGTGTGGCCTTCCACACCTTGGGAGCGATGGCATCGGACAGGCACGTGCGCATGAGAAGAACTCGCATAGGAGGAGTGTAGGCGCCCGGTCAGTCGCGCTTTCGGCACACCACCAGCGCCTTGAGGTATTCCCAGCGACGACGGGCGGGGTCGGCGGCCACACGGGACTCGAGTTCCGGGAGGAACTCGCTTAGCAGCGCATCGGCGCGCGCATCGCCCTGGTGGGCGGAGGCCTGGAGCAACAGCAGATCGGGCCGGGCCGCGCAGCTGCGAATGAAATCACCTGTAAAAACGGGGGGAACGGGGCGAGTGATATCCTGTCTCCCCAGGAATCTTCAACGGGCCCGAACCAGTTTCGACGGGGTGGAGAAGGATTGGCAAGCGAGCCGCGGACCCTGAGGACCGCGTTACCAACAGGGAACCAAACGTAGCTGCGGATTCTCGCCAGCTCGCTCTCGCCGCCTAGTAAGCGGATCTGAGAGTCGTCGGCCTTCCCTTCGGATCACGAGGGAGATCACCGGCGTCGCATAGTGATTCTGGCCCCGAGGCAGGGTTCCTCGGTCAAGGGGCGAGATTGCAGGAGGAGCTGGGGGCGGAGTGATTTGCCGACGATGGCGCCCACCCCGAGATCTACATCATCGGCTGCGCTCGGAGAAACCCATCTGGAAACGCCTTCGGACGCCGGGGCAGTGCCGGCCGGGTCCATCAGATCTCTTCCGAAGACAGTTCTGAAGAAGAGAAAAATGAAGGAAATAAGCGGGATTCGAGGGGGTCGGCGACGGCCCCCTCGGCGTTTTCCAGACGCACGGCGCCGGATCGCCCGTCATGAGGGGCGATTGGGCGTGTGCAAGCGCGCGGGGGCATGCGAAGGCGCCCTGGAGGCTCTGGCCGGGGTGATCTAGGCGGCGGCGAGGGCGCCAGGCGGCGCCTTGCCGGCGGCGTAGCCACCGCCCAGCAGGAAGCCCTTGCGCCGGCGGCGCATGAGCGAGGCGAAGCGACCCTTGTCGCCGAGCGGCACGGCGACGGCGCGCTCTGTGCGCCGGCGGCCGATCCAACCCTGACGCAGCAGCACCCAGACCCACTCGATGAGCAGCGCCGCGCTCGCGCGCAGCTGCTGGCAGGCAAGGCCCATCCGCCGCTGCCGCTCGCGGAGGCTCTTGCCGCCGGAGCGGAACCATGTGCGCCAGTCCTCGTGCACGTGCTCAAGCAGCCCCAGCTGGGCGCGCAGCACGTTGTAGACGGGGCTGGTGCGCCAGATGGGGATCAGGCGGCGCGTGGCCTTCGAGCAGATCATCGACTGCGTGCCGTCACACGCATCGGTGCTCGGCAGCGGGCAGCAGAACCACACACACGCCTTGGGCTTGTTGGTGAAGCGAACGAAGTCACACGGCAGGCCGCAGCCGCGACAGACGGGCACGCCGTGCGTGTCACACGGGTGCGTCGAAGGCGCCTGGCCGTCGGCGACCGGGACGGGCTTGGCGCGCCTGCGGCTCGGCATCACGGGCGTGACGCCCCGCTCGACCGGGAAGTCGTAGACGGAGCTGACCGAGAGGCCGGCGTCGGCCATCACGGCCACGGCCTCGACGCCCGTGTTGGCGATGGCACGGTCGTACAGTCGCGGGAAGACGTGCTGCTCGTTCTCGGTCGCGCTGGTGACCATCACGGCGAGCGGCGCATGGGTGACCAGATCCACGGCCTTGTAGTGCATGTAGCCGAACCAGTGCTTGTTGCCCTTGTACAGCCGATTGCCGGCGCTGCGGTCACGCGTCTTCCACCAGTGCCCGCCGGAGACGAAGCGCCGACCGTCCTCAGTGATTTCGCTCGTGCCCTCGTCGGGGATCGGCGTGCCCTTGGCGCGTGAGGCCAGATGCGGCGCGTCCTCGGGCTCGATGATCTCGTCTGCCTGGCGAAGTTCTGAGGCCTCCTTGGCGGAGACGATGTTCAGCCGGGCCTTGCGCCGCTTGCCGTGCAGCGGGCAGGCGTCGCCCGGCTCGCAGTCGTGAACCGGCTGGGCGTGCGTCTCGCACTCGGTCCCGTCTGAAGCGATCCATGCGCCGATGCGCGGGTCCTTGCGGCGCGCCAGCTGGATGAGGCCGGCCGCGGCCTGCTCGAAGAGGTGCGCGAACTGCTCCAACTCGGCGAAGCGCTGCCAGACGGTCTGATACGCCGGCGCGCCCTCGGTGAAGCCGCATGCGCCCCAGAAGCTGCGGTCGTCGATGACGCGGAGGTACCAGGGCTGGATGTTGGGCTCGCGGCTGACGACGAAGCACAGGTACGCGAGCGGCCAGTGCCCAGGTGAGCGGTGCTGGCCGTGGTGGTGGTCAACCAGCGCCTGGTCGAGCAGGTCCATGGTGCGGTGGCCGAGGCCCCTGATC
>SYFI01000038.1 GCA_005800465.1 Actinomycetota bacterium
AACCACATGGGAGTCGATGGCGTGGCATACGAGGACATCCTCTACGAGACCGGCAATGGCCGGGCGATGATTACGATCAACCGTCCGGAACGCCTCAATGCGTTTCGCGCCAAGACGATCCTCGAACTGGGTGAGGCGCTGGAGGCCGCTGCCGACGACGAGGCAGTGGGCGTTGTGGTGCTGACAGGGGCCGGCGAGCGCGCGTTCTGCGTGGGCGGCGATGTCTCCGACCCCACCCGCACCGCTGCCGAGAAGCGCCATCTGCACACCCTGTCGCATCGCGTGGCCAATGCGATCCGCAACAACGGCAAGCCGGTCATCGCCAAAGTGCGCGGCTACTGCATCGGCGGTGGCAACGAGCTCAACGTGATGTGCGACCTCACGCTCTCGGGAGAGTCCGGCCGGTTCGGTCAGGCCGGCCCCAAGATCGGCTCGGCCCCTCTCTGGTGGGGATGCCAGCTCATGCCGTCGGTTGTCGGCGAGAAGAAGGCCCGCGAGATCCTCTTCCTCGTGCGCCAGTACGACGCCTATGAGGCCGAGCGCATGGGTCTCGTTAACAAGGTCGTTCCCGACGACCAGCTGGATGCTCTTGTTGACGAGTGGTGCGACGAGATTCTGCGCAAGTCGCCGCAGGGTCTGCGCCTGGCCAAGATCGCCATGAACACCGCAACCGACGCGCTGTACTCGTCGGTACAGCACGGGCTGGAACTCGTGGCGCTCAACCACGTGTACGGCCCGGAGCCCAAGGAGGGCATCGCGTCGTTCCAGCAGAAGCGGCCCGCCGACTGGCGGAAGTTCCGCGACGGGCAGGGGCCCGACCCCGCCAGCCCATCGCTATCGGCAAAGGTCGCAAAGAAGCCCGCCGCCAAGCCCGCTGCAAAGAAGGCTCCCGTGGCCAAGAAGAGGGTGGCAGCCAAGCCCGCGACCGCCAAGAGGCCCGCTGCCAAGAAGACGGTGGCAGCAAAGCCTGCAGCCAAGAAGACGGTGGCAGCAAAGCCTACAGGCAAGAAGCCTGTGGCCAAGAAGCCAGCAGCCAAGAAGCCCGCTGCCAAGCCCGCGTCCCGCCGGACAAGCCGGTGAGCGAACTGGGTCTTGCAGCGCTCGCGCCCGCACGGCGCGAGGCCGTCGAGAAGGCGCTGTCGGGCGACCGGCTGACGCGCGCCGACTCCCTAGCACTGGCCGGCGCGACATCGGCCGAGCACCCCGCGCTGTGGGCTGCGGCCGCGCATCTGCGCAACCTCACGTGCCCTCCCATCGTCACCTACTCCCGCAAGGTGTTCATCCCGCTCACCAATCTGTGCCGTGACGTGTGCTCGTACTGCACGTTCGCCGTCGACGAAAACAGCATCCGGGCACGCACCATGAGCCCCGATGATGTAGTGGCCATGGCGCAGGAGGCCAAGGCGCTGGGATGCAAGGAAGCCCTCTTCTGCATAGGCGATCGCCCGGAGGTGCGCTGGCCCAAGTACCGAGACATCCTCAAGGGCTTCGGGCACGACAGCACGCAGTCGTACCTAGTGGCCATGTGCCGCATGGTCATGGAAGAGACCGGCCTGCTGCCTCACCCCAACGCCGGCATCATGAGCGAGCGCGAACTGCGCGAACTGCGTGAGGTATCGCCCAGCCAGGGGATCATGCTTGAGAGCACGTCCGAGCGGCTCTGCGCCCCCGGCGGCCCCCACGAGCATGCCCCCGACAAGAAGCCGCGTACCCGGCTGGCCATGATCCGCCGTGCCGGCAAGTTGCGAATCCCCTTCACCACCGGAATCCTCATCGGCCTTGGCGAGACCGAGGATGAGCGCATCGACGCACTGCTGGCGATCCGTGACCTTCACGACGAATACGGGCACATCCAAGAAGTCATCGTGCAGAACTTCCGGGCCAAGGATGAGACGCCCATGGCAGGCGCCGGCGAGCCCGGGCTCGTCGAACTGATGACCGCATGCGCCATCGCCCGTCTGGTGCTGGGTGTGGACATGAACATTCAGGCACCGCCCAACCTCTCGGCGGACTACGGCCCGCTGCTGCTCACGGGTATTAACGACTGGGGTGGCGTGTCACCGGTCACGCCCGACTTCATCAATCCCGAGCGCCCCTGGCCGGACCTCGCACTGATGGCCGGCATGTGTCAGGAGGCCGGGTACCCTCTGCACGAGCGCCTCACGGTGTATCCGGAGTACGCGCTGAACGATGACTGGATCGACCCGGCTGTGCGCCCCTACGTGCGCGCCCTGGCGAATGACGCCGGATACCCCAGAACCGAGGCCCTGGAGGCCATTTCCGTATGACCGACCGCGTCACCATCCTCCGCCTGGGCGACGACCGTGCAGATGGCGGCACCGCTCGCGAGTCATCCGTGTGGGACGACGCCTCCATCGGCACGTCGCTCTCGGCGCGCATCCTGCCCGTGTCGCTGGGCACGCCCAATCGCGGCTGCGCCACATTTGTGACCTCATGGGATGACGCCATCGCCCTGGTGGACGACGGCGTTGACGGCGAGCGCATCACCGTCACGCACGATGCCGCGCGTGCCGACGTGCTGGATGGCCTCACCCGTTCGCGCGCCGCATTCCTTCGCACCACATCCGATCTGCTGCCCGAGGCCGTTGACCTGGCCGGCCTTCCCGCTGTGCATACGTGGGTGTCGTTGCAGGTGGCCGATCTCGACGCCGCCGTGGCAGCCGTGCGCGGTGGTGCGCGCGATCTTGTGGTGTCGGGTTGGGACGACACCGATCTGGCTGCGCTGCGCGATTCGATTCTTCCCGAGGTGCTGGTTGAGCGCACGGCGCTGCCCTTGGGCACGCCTATCGAGGCCATGCGCGACATTGTTGCGCTGCCACTGCTCACCTGCTGGCTCTCCCAGGTTGACTGCCGTGGCGCCGCGCGCCCGCGCCATCCGTGGGCTCCCGGACGCGACATGCACCCGCCCGTGCCCGAACGGCGCATGAGCAGCGAGTGGGCCGACGCCGCGTGGACCGGGGCCGACTGGACCCGCGACCTCGATCGCATCGCGCCCGACGTGGCCGCAATCCTCGAGCGCTCCCTCGCCGGTACCGCGCCGACAGTCGCCGAGATGGTGCGTCTGTTTGAGGCCCGTGGCGACGAGGTCGATGCGATCGCCCACGTGGCCGACGTATTGCGCCAGCGCACCAACGGCGACCAGGTCACCTATGTGGTCAACCGCAACATCAACTACACCAACCAGTGTTACTTCCGGTGTGGTTTCTGTGGCTTCTCGCGCGGGCCCAAGAGCTACAATGCGCGTGAGACCCCGTACCGCATGGACCTCGACGAGGTCGTAAGCAGATCGCAGGAGGCCTGGGACAAGGGCGCCACGGAGGTATGCCTGGTGGGTGGTATCCACCCCGACTTCACGGGCGACTTCTACGCATCGGTGCTTGAGAGCATCAAGGACGCACTCCCCGAAATGCACGTGCATGCCTTCACCCCGCTTGAGGTGTGGCAGGGCGCCCACACGTTGGGCGTGCCGGTGCGCGACTACCTGGAGCGCATGAAGGCATCGGGCCTCGGGTCGCTGCCCGGCACCGCCGCCGAGATCCTCGACGACGACGTGCGCGCGCATCTGTGCCCCGACAAGATCCGCACGGCCGAGTGGGCCGAGGTCATGATCACCGCGCACGAGAGTGGCATCCGCGCCACCAGCACCATCATGTGCGGCCACATCGACGGCCCGGTGTCATGGGCCAACCACTTCGAGGTGCTGCGCCAGATCCAGCGCCGCACCGGGGGCTTCACCGAGTTCATCCCCCTCCCCTTCGTGCACATGGCCTCCCCCATCTTCATTCAGGGCCGCTCGCGCCCCGGCCCCACGTGGGACGAAGTGGTGCTCATTCACGCCGTGGCCCGCATCGCATTCGATGGCCTCATCCCCAACATCCAGGCCTCGTGGGTGAAGCTTGGGCTGGAGGGCGGTGCAAACCTGCTCGATGCCGGCTGCAATGACATGGGCGGCACCCTCATGAACGAGAGCATCTCGCGCTCGTCGGGGGCCTCGCATGGCGAAGAGGTCACCGCCGACGAACTTGAAGCAGTCATCCTTGCCCATGGGCGAGTACCCGCACGGCGCAACACGCTCTACGAGATCGTGGAGACCGCCGTCTAGTTCCTGTCGCGGTGCCGAAGGACGCGCAGCATGTTCTCCACCCGGGCGAACTTGAGTCGCGGGCGCCCGAGTTCCTCACCCATCGCGACCTCGCGCGAGTCGAGAAACTTCCAGTCATCGAACGAGACCACCTCGCCCTGTCGCTGGGAGAGAAAACAATTGAACACCTCAGGGGAAAGCACCTGTTTGCGCATGCGTCCGGCGCGCAGGTCCTCAACGAGCATCTCCACCGTCTCCTGCGCATCGGGCTTGTTGGTGCCGATGATCCCGTTGGGGCCCCGCTTGATCCAGCCGGCCACGTACTCGCCCTCGCGGGGCTGCCCGGTAAGCGAATCGATGACACGGCCACGATCGTTGGGAATGGTCGCGGTGATTGGGTCAAACGGCACGCCGGGAAGCGCCACGCCCTGATAGCCGATGGCACGAAACACGATGTCGGCCGGAACGATCTCGTGCCGGTCGGTGGCCCGTGCGCGCAGCTCGCCGTTGTTGCCGCGGTAGAGATCGTTGTGCACCACGTCAACGCCTTCCACGCGATTGGAGCCCACGATCTCGACCGGCGACACCAGAAAGCGGAAGACGATGCGGCGGTCATGCCCCCGGTCGCCGCGCTCTGACAACTCGCGCAGCAGGTCGAGCACCTGGTCGCGCCCGCGATCGGCCGAATGGCTGGTGTCGTGCAGCGAGTGCGGGTCGAGCTGCATGTCGGCCGGATTGACGATGACGTCAATGTCGTCGCGCTCCGCCAGCTCGCGCAGCTCGCGATAGGTGAACGCGGCCTGCGCCGGGCCACGGCGACCGAGAATGGTCACCTCGCGCACCTTGTTGGCACTCAGTGCACGCAGGGCGTGGCCGCCGATGTCGGTTGCCGCCAGTTCTTTCGGGGGCAACATCAGTACCCGGGCCACATCCATTGCCACGTTGCCGTTGCCCACCACCACCACCCGCTCGCCACTGAAGTCGAACGTGAGGTTGCGCTGGTCGGGGCTCGCGTTGTACCAGCCCACAAAATCGCTGGCGCCATGGCTGCCCGGCAGGTACTCGCGTGCAATTCCAAGGCGGCGATCTGACCTGGCACCCACGCAGTAGATGACGGCGTGGAAGTACTCGAGCAGGTCCTCATGCTCGATGTTTCGGCCGAACTCGACGTTGCCGCGGAAGCGGAACTCGGGGTTGGCCGCCACCTTGTCGAACACCCGCGTGACCGACTTGATCTTGGGGTGGTCGGGTGCCACCCCGGCGCGCACCAGACCAAAGGGCGTGGGCAGGCGGTCGAACATCTCCACCTGCACATTCAGGTCGTCCTGCGACAGCAGGTGTTCGGCTGCGTAGAATCCTGACGGGCCCGACCCGATGATTGCCACCCGCAGTGGGTGTTCCGCGCCACCCATCGACATCAGCGCACCACCCCATCTGCATCCGCCTCAGAGCGGAACACGTCGTGGACGGCATCGCGGACCAGATCATGGATGGACCCGGGCGACGAAGACGTCGCGAGGCCGCGCACCAGCACCGCCGGCCTGCCGGATGCCTTGCCCATCAGCATCCCCGCTGCCGCGGCGATCTCATCGCCAAGCGCCTGATCTGTTGCCACGAGCATTCTCCCCTCCCGATCCCGACCGCCACGGTGGTCGAGCACTGGTGCGAATCCCGCCACCCCCACCGCGATGTTTACGAGCCCCCTGCGGAACGCGCGGCCATGCGTGTCCGTGATGACCACCCCCACCCTTCCACGGGCGACGCGCGAAAGGGCGTGTTGTAGGCGGCGTGCGGATGCGTCGGGGTCAGTCGGTAGCAGTACGACAGTACCTTCGGCTGTATTCGAGGCATCAACGCCCGCATTGGCACACACGAACCCGAGGTTGCTCTCACACACCAGCAGCGATCGGCGGCGGCGGAGGATGCGGCGACTCTCACCCAGAATCACCTCACACAGCTCCGGGCTCTTGCCCGTCTCGGCGGCCAGATGCAGGGCCTCGTCGCCCGGCTGCACATCTGCCAGACGCACGATGCGTCCCTCGGCCTTGCTCACCGGTTTATGGGCGATGGCCACCACGTCACCGGGCTGCACACCGGCATCGGCTGCAACCGCTGCCAGCATGGCCGGCAGGTCGTCACCGGGCCGAATCTCGGGGAGTGCACCCAGCACGGTGATACGCACCTCATCACCCGGGGCGTCGCCGAATACGCGTGAGCTCACCCGGGCGCCCCGGTGGCCGGTGCGGCGAGGCCCAGGTTCTGGAGCGCGCGGCCCGTGGCACCGGTGGGCTCGCGCCGCACCAGCTCAATCAGATCCTCCGGGGTGTCCACGTCAAGCGCGATGCCGGGATGATCCACCACCTCCACACTCACGCTGCGCACCGCCGCCTGGGCGAGATGCAGCGCCAGCGAACCCGGTCCCAATTGGGGGTCGAGTGCATCTGCGGGCGTCATGAGCATGGCGTTGGTGCCGGTGCCATCGGCCGAGCGCGCGAGCACAACGGCATCACCCTCCAGCGCAGCGCCAATAAGGTGATCGACGTCGGCGCTGGTGAGCAGCGGCAGGTCACTCACCACAACGAGTGCCGATTGCTCATCGAGTGCCTCGAGGCCGAGCGCCACCGCCGGGTTCATGCCCTCGGGCGGGTCGTGATCGGCCACTGTGCGTGCACCCACGCTCTCGGCCACTGCGCGGGCACGGGGATCTGAGGTGACCACCACGATCTGTCCCACCCGCGTGCTTCCCGCCAGCGCCGCCAGTACGTCGCCCAGCATGGCCGACTGCAATACCCGGCGCTCGCCGCGATCGAGTACGCGCGACAACCGGCCCAGCGCGTACCCCAGGCGCTTTACCGGCACCACGGCACCCACATACTGAATGGGCATCAGGCCATCGCCCCGAGCACGGTGTGTGCCAGACGCTCACGGGCCGCATGGTCGGGCATGAGGATGTCGGTCACCACAACACGCACCCCCAGAGCCTCGATGGCAGGCACATCGTCGGCGTCGGTCTCATGGATAACGAACGTGCTGCATACGTCGGTGTAGATCTCGGCCATCTGTCGTGCGGAGCACTCGGGGTAGCCAGCGCCCCGCAGAAACTTCTGCGCCGGCCCCTCGACGGGCGCGTTGCCGATGATCGGGCTCACAGCGATGACTTGCTCGCGCCGCGCCGCCACGGCGTCGCGCATACCCGGCACGCCGAGGATGCTGCCGATAGAGACGATGGGGCTCGATGGTGCGATCACGACCGTGGACGCCCCGGCGATGGCATCGAGCACCCCGGGGGCGGGTGATGCAGCGTCAAGGCCCTCAATACGGATTGCGTCGATCTCCTCGCGCGCGCCATCGCGCACCAGATACTCCTGAAAACGCTTCTCGCCGGTGCCGGTGGTGATGATGGTGCGTACTGGCGCGTCGGTCATCGGGTGGAGGCGGGCCTTAACGCCCAGACGCCTGCAGAGGTCGTCCATCACCTGGCTGATGCTGGCGCCATCAGCCACCATCAGCGTGCGGTGGATATGTGTGGCCAGATCGCGATCGCCCAACCCAAACCATGCCTCGCGGCCATAGGTGGCAAGCCCCTCCAGGCACCTGAAGGTGTCGTCGGCGTAGCCCCACCCGCGATCGGCCACCACACCGGCCAGGGCGTAGAGGTTGATGTCGAGATCCGGGCACACGAGCAGCCCGAAGAAGTCGCCATCGTCGCCGGTATTGATGACCGCCGTGAGGTCGGCCTGCCCATTGGCCAAGGCCAGGCCATGCACCATCTTCGAGCCCCCGGTGCCCCCGGCAAGCGCGACGATCACGTAGTTGGGCTGGGGATCGTCATCACGGGGGGCGAGGCTACCAGCGGCGCGGTCCGCAATCGTGCGCCGCACTACTGGCATATGCGGCGCTGCCTATCTCCGAACGGGTGCCAACACCATCCAGAGCCCCCCACACACCAGCACCAGCCCGATCCACAGCCGCAGCCCCGGTGTCTCGTCGAGCAGTGGCCATGCGGTGAGCACCCCGATCACGGGCACCAAAAAGAACCATGCGGACACCTTGCCGGCCTCCCCACGCCCCAGTGCGATGTAGAACAGCGCGAACGGAATGGCCGATCCGACCAGGCCAAGCAGCAGAATGAGACCGATCTCCCTGCCCCCGGTGCTCCCTGGAGGCCCCTCGAACACAAGCCCGAGCACGCCCAGAATGATGCCGCCCAGCACCATCTGCCATGCAGCAATGGGGATCGGACGGGCCTCCTGCCGGATTCGCCCGGCCACAGCCACCGTGCCAATCGCCCAAGCCACCGCGCCGCCAATGACCGCGAGCGACACCAGCGAGATGCTGGGTGGCCACAGCGGCCCCTTCCACACCACCACCGCTGCGCCGATAAGCCCAACCAGCAGCCCCATCCACTGACGCCGGTTCAAGCGCTCATGCAGGAAGATGGCCGCAAGGGCCGCAACAAACAGAGGGTCGGTATTGGCCAAAACGGCCGCGATGCCAGCGCCCTCATGGGCAATACCGATAAACGTTGCCCCATAGAAGGCCACTGACTGGGTGAGCGCGAGCACCACCACGACCCAGATGTCGGTACCGGTGCCAATCGGTTGCCGCAACGCCACCAGGGCGATGATGAGAAGAAGTCCGCCCACACCAATACGGGCTGCTGCCGCGAGCAGCGGCGGCCATGTCTCCACAAGCCAGGCAGACGGCACATACGCCACTCCCCAGAAGAGCATGGCGATAACCGCCAGAAACGACGCCGACATAACGCCGCGCGCTGGAGTTATGCGCGGGGTGGGCAGCACGGGAGCGGGCTCATTGGGCTGCGCGACGATCCAACCGCCATTCGCCAGACAGCAGCGTCTTCCTGCATACCGATATGGGGGCTGTGCTCTTGCATCACTGCTGAATCAATATTTGTAATTATCCGCACAATAGCGCTGTGATGGCCGAGAAGGCTTATGAATACACACGAGTTGGCATGTTCGCCGTCGTCCGATCGCCCGTTTTCCCGCCTTGCCCTCGCCGAGGTATGTGACATATGATGCGTACATCGCCTGAGGAGAAAATCGCTGCCGTCACGGTTCGCCATGACGATTCGTCGATCCTCAGGTACTGCATAAACCCTGACAATGCAAAGGGGAGCCTTCATGGCTGAGCAGTTCTCTGTGACTTACGTTCCCGGTTATGAGACCGGTGAGATCCCGCCGTCTCCCGTCGATCGTGACGAGAAGACCGCGTTTATCTACAGCCTCGTTGACCCGATTTGGGACATCGACACGCTGCCGCTGACCTAC
>SYFI01000039.1 GCA_005800465.1 Actinomycetota bacterium
CGGTCATCACTCTGTGGTTCCTGCGCAGGAACACCCCCGAGATCTCGGTCCGCGCACTCGCCCTGCAGCAGGGTCGCGTGCTGGTGGCTGCCCTGGGCGGCACTGTCGCGGCGCTCATCCCGGTCTTCCTCATGCCATCGGGCGACACGTTCTGGAGCGCGGTCGTGTGGCTTGCCGTCGTGGGAGCCGTGGGCGGCGCGGTGTTCGTGGCGCTCGCCCGCGTGCTCGCGCCGCGCGAACTGGCCGACGCCCGGTTGTCGCTGCGCAACCTGCGGGGTCGCCGGGCGCAGGCATGAGCACCCCCGACCGCCGCGACCCCCTCGCCCGGCGCGCACCCACCGGGGCGCCTGCGTACCGGGGCATACCGTCGATTGAGCACCTCTGGCAGCGCCTCCGCGCGGCCATCTCGGGCGCGCGGGGCCTCACAGCGCTCGTGCTCGGGGTCATCCTCCTGGTGGGCGTGCTCATGCGGGTCTGGGCCCTCGGGGGCACCTCGTTCGCCCTTGGTAGCGACGACTCCCGGTATGTCACGGTGGCCCAGAACCTGGCGTCGGGTCACCTGCCCTCCGGTGATGCCGAGTGGTTTGGCGCCCGCGGCGTGTTCCTGTGGCCGGTCGCGGCCATCTTCCGAACGGTCGGTGCCAACGACTACTCCGCCATTGCCTGGCCCTTTGTCATCTCCCTGGTCTCAATCGTCGTCGTATTCCTCATCGCACGCGAGCTTGCCGGGCGGCGACCGGCACTCGTTGCGGCGGGGCTCGTGGCCGTCGCTCCGATCGAAGTGCTCATGGCCACGCGCCTGCGACCAGATGCCGTGATGCCGGCGTTCGTTGCACTGGCCGTGTGGGCCGCGCTCAGGGCCCGGCGATCGCCCCTCATCACCCGGTGGCTGGTCGCCTCGGGCGTGCTCCTCGGGGCCGGGTGGGCGTGCCGTGAGACCGCCCTGCTCATGCTTCCCGTCGTCGTGCTGGCCGCATGGCCGGTGATACGCCCGGGGTGGCAGCGGGTGGCAGCGGTCATCGGGGGCCTGGTCGCGGTCCCGCTCGTCGAGATAGCCGTATTCGCCTTTGATGGCCGTCCGCTCTGGCCCATCACCATCACCGCGCAGGCCAGCAGCCTGCGGTCGCCGGTGGCGGGGCTCGGCGAGGCCTCCACCTTGGCCGAGCTGCTCGTGCGCCAGATGCTTGATCCGCACTCGCTGGTGATGCTGGCCCTGCCCGCCGTGCTCATTGCGCTGGCGGTGGGCATCGTGCGCCGGACACGGGCCATGGTGATACCCGCCGCATGGCTCGCCTGGTCGTACGCCGTGCTCGAGGTCGGAGCGATTATCAGCGTGGACGCTCCCGCAAGATTTCTCACCCAGTTGACCATCCCTGCCGCCCTCGTGGTGGCCATCGCGCTGGACGGCCGGCTGTCACCGCTCATCGTTGCCGCGCTGGCCATTGTCACGGTGCTCGCCATCGCACCCCGCAACGATGCGAGCGCCCGCGATGCCAACGTGCGCCGTGTCAGCGCCGTGACCGATGCCCTGCGACCGCTCCCGCGTGGGCCGGTCCTGTCAGGCAACTACGTGTGGTGGGCGAAACTGAATGCGTTCCTGCCCATGGGCCGGCTGCCGGTAGATCGCGTGGTTGATCCGGCATTCCTCAATCCGGCGGAGCGACGAGCGGCGCGGCGCCTGAACCCGTTGCCCGACATCTCGTCGTACCGCGGCGGGTATGTGGTGACCGGGCCGGCGACACCCACCAGCGGATGGCCCACGAACTGGGCGGCGTTCCGTGATCGCGTGACGGATGAAGTGCCGTGGGGCCTCCTGGTGCCGGTGGCGCGCATCGGGGATACCACCGTGTGGAGGTGGCCGGAATGAGCCATCCCGCGCAGCGGCCCATCGCAACCTCGGGCGATGCGGCGCACACGGTCGCGTATCGTGGCCCCGTGGCCGACCGCGACCCTTCCATCACCGTCATCATCCCGGCCCGCGACGAGGCACATGCGATCGGTGGCGTTGTTGCCGGGACCCGCACGCAGCTGCCCGCGGCGCGCATCGTGGTGATTGACGACGCATCGCGCGATGGCACATCCATCGTGGCGGCTCGCGCCGGTGCCGAGGTGATCACCATGCCGGGGCATATGGGGTATGCGGGGGCGCTACGGGCCGGGTACCACGTCGCACTGGCAGGAGGTGCCCACGTGATTATCCAGATGGATGGTGACGGCCAGCACCGACCGGGCGATCTGCATGCCCTGCTCGATGGCATGTCTGGAGCCGACGTGGTGATTGGATCGCGCTTTCTTGAAGGTGACGCCGGGTACCGGATCCCGCACGGGCGGCGGGCGGGCATGGCCGCCTGCCGCTGGATGGCCGCGGCCGTTGGGGGCATCGAGCTGACCGACCCCACCTCGGGGTTCCGGGCCCTCAGCCCAACTGTTGCAGAGCATCTGGCCGACGAGGGCTTTCCGTCGGGACTCACCGAAACCAGCCTGCTCATTCACCTGCACCGGGCCGGGGTGCGGATTTCAGAGGTGCCCGTGCGCATGCTCGCGCCCACCGGCCGCTCCATGCACGCGGGGCTGGCGGGGAGTGCCCACTTCGTTCGTATCTCCTGGGCAGTGCTCGGACAGGCACGACGCGGCACGACGGCAGTGCTGCCCGAACCGGGCCGTGCCACCGCGTCGCGGGCCTGATCCGCGCCCGACTGGCCCGTTATCCGCCTGTAAGGACATTGTGTGGTGGTACCCGTTTGCCGTTCCGGCCACCCGATGGTGCGTCATAGTTCGCATGTGCTCCGACGTTCCTCTCTCTCGCGTGCCCTGCTCATCGCTCTTCTGGGCGGACTCTGTCTGGCGCCTGGTGCCATTGCGGACAACACCGCACTCAAACCGGACCTGCCGCCCCCCGCTGCTGAGCCGATTGCCTCGTCCGTGCCCGTGGGTCGCGGGGACGGCAGCACGGATGCCCCTACCCTTCCGAGCGGGGTCTCGTCCAGTGGCCTTACGGCGGGTGCCGGATCGGTGGACATCCGTGAGTACGTGGATATGTCAAGTGCGGCCTGCGGCAAATCCCATCAGCGCATCGTGCCGACGTTGCTCCGCCGGGTGGCCGCCGAGGGCCTCGGCTCGGTGTCGCTGCGTCCGCTCATCACCAGCCGCGATATGAACAGCACCGAGGCCGGCACGGCGATCATCGCCGCCGGCCTGCAGGACAAGGCGTGGGAGGTAACCGCAGCGCTGTTCCGTGCGCGTGGAGCCGGTGGCGACTGGGTGAACCCCGCCGTGTTGCGCTCCATCGGCAATGCAATCGGTGGTCTGCGGGTGACCAAGTTCATCAGGGACGCCGGTGGCATTGACATGTACCCGCAGCTGTCCGCCATCAAGCAGGAGGCGCGTGCGGCCGGCATCACCGTGACGCCCGCATTCGTCGTGCGCGGACCCTCGGGGTCGAAGGTCGTGACGAGGCCGAGAGACGCGTCGCAGGTCATCGCTGCCATCAAGTCGGTGCAGTAGGGCCGCAGCACGGTGCGGTACCCTCCCCGGCATGCCGACCTCAGTCATTACCGGTGGAGCCGGGTTTCTCGGATCCCACCTCTGTGATCGCCTCTTGGCCGACGGCCACCGGGTTATCTGCGTGGACAACCTCGATACCGGGACCCTCGAAAACATCGAGCACATCCGGTCAGATGACTTCGTGTTTCTGCAGCACGACGTCACCGAGCACATCACCATCGAGGAGCCGGTGGACGAGGTGTTCCACCTGGCCTCACCCGCAAGCCCCATCGACTATCTGCGTTTGCCGCTTCAGACTTTGAAGGTTGGGTCGCAGGGCACCCACAACGCCCTCGGGTTGGCCAAACGGCACCGCGCACGATTTCTGCTGGCATCCAGCAGCGAGGTCTATGGCGATCCCAAGGAGCACCCCCAGCGCGAGGACTACTGGGGACACGTGAACCCCATCGGCCCGCGTGGCGTGTACGACGAAGCCAAGCGCTACGCCGAGGCCCTCACAATGGCGTACCACCGGCAGCAGGGCGTCGACACGCACATCGTGCGCATCTTCAACACCTACGGGCCGCGCATGCGCCCACGGGACGGGCGGGCAATCCCCACATTCATCCGCCAGGCATCCGAGGGCGCGCCGCTCACGGTGTTTGGTGACGGCAGCCAGACCAGATCGTTCTGCTTCATGACCGACCTCATTGAGGGGCTCATCCGCCTCATGCGCAGTGATGAGCACGAGCCGGTGAACATCGGGAACCCCGAGGAGTACACAATCCTTCAGCTGGCCGAAGCCGTTCTTGAGGTCATGGCGTCGCAGTCGGAGGTCGTGTACGAGACACTGCCGCAAGACGACCCGGGCATTCGCCAGCCCGACATCACGCGGGCGCGGGCCATCCTCGGATGGGAGCCCACCATTGGGCTGGCTGACGGCTTGGCACGCACGCTCCGGGCCGCGGGCACCGGCGGGCGCGTTTGATCAGCACCCCGACGTGATGGATGCGTCGGTCATTGCGCGCGGGCTTCGAAAGTCGTTCGGCACCCGCGTTGCCGTGGACGGCATTGATCTGGTGGTGCGTCACGGCGAGTGCTTTGGCTTTCTTGGACCCAATGGCGCGGGCAAGACCACGACCATGCGCATGCTCGCGTGTCTGTCGTCGCGCGATGCGGGAGACCTTTCGGTGCTCGACATGGACCCCGACCGCGACGCGCGGGCCCTCAAAGCACGCCTCGGCGTGGTGCCGCAGGAGATCAACCTCGACCTCGAGCTCACCGTGCTCGAGAACATGCTCGTGTACGCCCGCTATTTCGGCATACGCCGCGCCGACGCCATTCCCCGCTCCCGGGCGCTGCTCGAGTTCGTTGAACTGGAGACGCGCGAGGGCGACACCGTTGACCGCCTGTCGGGTGGAATGCAGCGCCGGCTGCAGATCGCCCGCGCGCTGGTGAACGACCCGGACATGATTCTTCTCGACGAACCCACCACCGGGCTCGACCCCCAGGCACGGCACCTCGTATGGGAACGCCTGCGGGCGCTCCGCACCGCCGGCACCTCGGTAATCATCACCACTCACTACATGGACAAAGCCGAGCGGCTTTGTGATCGCCTCGTGGTCATCGACCACGGCCGCGTAATCCGCGAGGGTTCGCCAGAGGCTCTCGTTGAGGCCGAGGTGGGCCGTGCGGCCATCGAAGTGCGGATCTCACCCACCGATGCCGTGCGGGTCGCCGCTGCCCTTGGGGGCCGGCACGTCATCACGGGCGAATCGCTCGTGGTATTTGGCGACGACGCCGTGCACCTCGCTCGCGCGGCAGAGGCGGCGGGCGTGCACTCTGACGACATCACGACCCGCCGCGCCACCCTCGAGGACCTCTTCATCTCCGCCACAGGGCACGCACTCCGCGACGACCAGGAGCGCTAGCGAGCGTTAGGGGGCCGGCGTCGGATCGTCGTTACCCATCAGGTTGGCCCATGGCGCAGGGCGCCCGAATGACGACGCAAGCCACACACCCACCGAATACAGCGCGATCATGGGGACCATCAGCAAAAACATGCTGGCCGGGTCGCCGCCGGGCAGGATTGCCGCCACGAACGCGATGACCACCAGCGCGATGCGCCAGTGGTGGCGGTACTGCTGCGCGGTGACCAGGCCCATCCGCGCGAAGAGCAACATAGCGATAGGCACCTCAAACACCAGGCCTCCCGCCAGCAGCATGGTGAGCGCAAACGAGAAGTACTCGTCTGCACGGAGCGCGATTGTGAAGTCATCGCCCGCGAAGCCCAGCAGCCACTGCAGCGCCACCGGCAGCACGAGGAAGTAGGCAAACAGCACCCCGCCGAGAAACAGCGTCGATATTCCGGCAACGACCAGGAGCATCCGCTTGCGTGTCTGCACGGCGACCGCCGGGATGACAAATGCATAGAGCTGGTACAGCACCACGGGCAGGGTCACCAGAATAGCGGCGCCGAACACCACCTTCAGAATGACCATGAACGGCTCGGTGGGAGACAGCGCCAGCAGCTTGCGGTTCTCGGGTGCCAGTGGGTCGAGCAGCAAATCGAGCAGCCGGCTGTTGAAGAAGTACAGCGCTGCGAAGGCCACCACTAGTGCGGTGACCGAGATGAACAGCCGGTGCCGGAGCTCGCCGAGATGCTCGAACACCGTCAACTTGTCGTCCGGCTCGATGCGCCTGAGGCCGAGCCAGCCGGATCCGCCCGCCATGTGTCCTACCGGTCGGGGCTGGTGGGAGGTGCCTGGGGCGGTGCGTCACCGCTCACCACGATGCCCTCAAGCACGTCTGTGGCCGCACCGGCGGGCTCGGGGGCGCCGGCCGTGGCGGTGGTCACCGACTGAGCGGCTGCTGCGGCCGGCTGCGCGGTGGTGGCAGTCTGCTGCTCTGCGGCCACCGGAGGCGGGTCGTCGTCAAAGTGGTCGCCCGAGAGCGCACCCTTGAAGTCGCGCAAGCCCTTGCCCACGGCGCGGCTGAATTGGGGGAGTCGCGAGGGTCCAAGCACAAGCACCGCGATGACAAGCACGATGATCAGCTGGATTGGCGAGAGATCGAACATGCCATAAGGCTAGACCGCGAGCCGCTATCCGGCCCACCCGTGGGGTCTGTCGGATAGCGTCGGGGGCATGCCAGACGACTCTGCTGTGACAACCGAGGATCACCTGCTTCGCCAGATGCGAGACCAGGTGATCGACAACGACCTCAAGCTCATCCAGGCAATCAATTCCCGGCTCGCGCTGGTGGCACGCCTGCGGTCCTACAAAGATAACCACGGGCTAAGTTTCGTTGACCCCTCCCGCGAGGAGTGGATGCACCGATATCTGCAGGGCGCCAACAAGGGCCCGCTGTCGTCAGAGGGACTCGCCGAGATCTACGGACATGTGCTCGAACTGACCAAGCGCGAAACCGCGCGTCGCGCCTAGGACCCCTCGGCGAAGTCCTCGGGCGTCACCTGGTCGAGGAACTCCTTGAACTTCTCGACCATGTCGTCGTCGTCCTCGGGCTCATGCTCAAACTCGATGGCATTCCCGTCGAGTACCGCATCCACCGCGTAGATGGGCGATCCGGTGCGCACTGCCACCGCGATGGCGTCACTCGGGCGGCAGTCGATCTCGACATCCTCGCCGGATGTGCTCAGGCGAATCATCGCGTGAAATGTGGCGTCACGAAGTTCACTGATGATAACGCGGGCGACCTCGGCGTGAAGCTCTTTCACGAGGTTCACCAACAGGTCGTGCGTCATCGGACGGGGCGACTCTGTGCCCTGCAGCGTCATGAGGATCGCCGACGCCTCGGCATGGCCGATCCAGATGGGAAGAAAGCGATTTCCCTCGACCGTCTTGAGCAGCACGATCGGCTGCTTGCCGACCATGTCGAAGCTCACGCCGTAGATGGCCATCTCCTGCATGGGGGCGATGATAGCCCCGCGGCCGCCGGGGTTCTGGTGCTAACGTCTCGCGCCGCGGGCGATTAGCTCAGGTGGTTAG
>SYFI01000040.1 GCA_005800465.1 Actinomycetota bacterium
CCGTCTCATACTCGACGTGCGACGTGGCGATAGTGATACCGCGCTCGCGCTCCTCGGGTGCCTTGTCGATCTCATCGAAGCTGCGCACCTCGCCGCCGTACTTCTCGGCAAGCGTCTTGGTGATGGCAGCCGTAAGGGTCGTCTTGCCGTGGTCAACATGACCGATTGTGCCCACGTTGACGTGGGGCTTCGAACGGTCGAACTTCTCCTTCGCCATCATCGCTCCTCATGCGCGTCCGAGCGGGCGTGCGACCATCGGGGTCGTCACCCGCCGAGTGCTTCTCAACAAACAGGCCTGACTCAATGATCGCGCGGCGGATTCGTCGCGGGCTGAGTGGCCCTCGCTCCTCAAAGCCGGTGGAGACTAGCACGACCCACCCGGCTCGCAAGCGCAACTTCGGTGGGGCTCCAAACGCCTACCATCGGGGAATGGGCGGACCCCTTGACTTCCTGCATGAACTTGGCAGAGAGGCGGCAGGCGAGGTGCGTGGCGATACTGCCACGCGCGAACTTTACGCCGTTGATGCGAGCCTGTACCGCCGAGTTCCGGTGGGTGTGCTGCGGGCAACGGGCGCAGCGGATATTGAGGCGGCAATCGCGGCATGCCGGGATCACTCCGTCGCACTCACCATGCGGGGTGCCGGCACCAGTCTGGCCGGGCAGGCCGTTGGCCGTGGCCTGGTGGTGGATACCTCGGCGATGCGGCGCGTTGAGATACATCCGGATACCCAGATCGCAGTGGTGGAGCCGGGAGTGGTGCTCGACGACCTCAACCGGGCGGCGGGCGTTCATGGCCTGATGTTCGGGCCGGATGTGGCCACGTCGAGTCGCGCGACTCTCGGCGGGATGATCGCCAACAACTCGGCCGGGGCCCGCTCAGTGGTGTACGGCCTGACCGCGGATTCGATTGAGGCACTCGACGTGGTGCTGGCCGACGGCACGCGGGCGACGCTCACACGGGGAGGTGCGGTGCCCCCAGCACTCCGGGCCGTACGCGATATCGCGACAGCCGACGGCTTCCCCGCGCTGCGTCGCAGGGTGTCGGGATACGCCCTCGATGCCATCGCGGGGGATGACCCCGACTGGCCGCGCCTTATCGCGGGCAGCGAGGGGACCCTCGCCGTGGTTATCAGCGCGCGTTTGCGCCTGGTCAGGCCCCCGGACGAGCGGATTCTGGTGCTCATCCCCTACCCCGACGTCACGAGCGCGCTCGAGGCAGTTCCCGCACTGCTCGAAACCCACCCATCGGCCATCGAGCTGATGGATGCCGACCTGCTGGACCCCGCCAACCGCGCACCGGCCGAGCGCGCGCTGCTCGGCATCGTGGGCCGTGCACCGGCGATGCTCGTGGTGGAGCACTCCGGCGAGGTGGGCGAGGCCCTCGACGCGGCACGGCGGCACGTCGGTGCCACGATCATCAGCGACCCCTCAGACCAGGGGTCCATCTGGCGCATCCGGCGCACCAGCATCTCGCGGGCACTCCGGGTGGAAGGGGATGGCAAGCCCATTCCTTTCATTGAAGACCCTGCGGTGCCACCGCATGCCCTCGCGTCGTTCGCCGGTGAGGTGCGCCGGGTGCTGGCTGATGCCGGTTTGGGAGATGCCATTTGGTACGGGCACGCGAGCGTGGGATGCCTCCATATCCGCCCCATGGTCGATCTGCGCGCGCCGGGAGCGGTTACCCGCATGCGCGAGGTGGCCGAGGCCGTGGCCGACATCGTGGTGGCCCACGGCGGATCGCTGTCAGGTGAGCATGGTGATGGACGCCTACGCGGCGAACTGCTGCCCCGCATGTATCCCCCCGAACTGATGGCGCGTTTCGAAGAGACTAAGCGCATCCTTGATCCGCAGGGCATCCTCAACCCCGGGGTCATCGTGCACCCCGATCCCCTCGACTCCGGGCTGCGCATCGCGGCATCACCACCGCGTCACGACATCCCGACCGCGATCCCGTTCGACCGGGAAGGTGGATTCCAGCGGGCCATCGAGGCCTGCAACGGCAATGGCCAGTGCCGGCGCACCGACGAGGGAATGTGCCCCTCCTATCAGGCCCTGAATGATGAGCGGCACTCCACACGGGGGCGTGCCGTACTGCTGCGGGCCGCCGTGGAGGGCCGTCTGCCGGGTGGTCTCGCCGACGACGGCCTGCACGAGGCACTTGGCCTGTGTCTGTCGTGCAAGGCGTGCGCCACCGAATGCCCGGCTGCCGTTGACATGTCACGCCTCAAGGTCGAGGCACTGGCCGCAAGACACAAGGTGGTACGGCCTGCACTGCAGGTGACTGCGGCTGCCTACGTGCACGACCTGCTGGCTGCCGGATCGAAGGGATCGGTCCTCGCCCGGCGCGTCGCCCGCATCGCGGCGCGACGCATTGGGCGACCACTGCCCACCCCAGTGCGCGAGTGGCGCCCTCCCGGCCCCACCGGCCGCGGACGGCCCGTTGACCTGCTGGCCGACACCTTCACCCGTTTTCTGCATCCCGAGGTGGGCGATGCCGCCATACGGGTGCTTGTCGGGGCCGGCGCACGAGTGGAAGTGCAGGCGGAGGGCTGCTGCGGTCGCCCGGCGCTCTCACAGGGATTCCCCGACCTCGCCCGCAAGCAGGCCAGCGCGTTGCTGGACCGACTCGCGCCGCATGCCATGGCCGGACGGCCGCTGGTGGTTCTGGAGCCCTCGTGCTGGTCGATGCTGCTCGATGACCTGCCTGCCCTGTTGCCGCATGACCCACGCGCGAAGTGGGTGTCGGAGGTGGTCGTGTCGTTCGAACAGGCCGTCACGGATCTCGGCCTTCAGGTACCCGCCTCAAATGCGACCGTGCACTGCCACTGCCACGCACGTGCCCTGGGCGACACAGCGGCCGTCACAGCCGTGGGGCCGGATGCCACGGCCACCGATGCCGGGTGCTGTGGCATGGCCGGGGCATTTGGGTACGAGCATCCCGCTGAGTCTCGGCTGATTGGCGAACACCGTCTGGTACCCGCCGTGCGCGCCGCCACCGGCCCGGTGGTGGCGGCGGGGACCTCATGCAGGCAACAGATCGCCGACCTCACGGGTGTGGAGGCACTGCATCCCGCGATTCACCTCGACCGACTGCTCGAACCATAGAACGACGAAGGGCCCCGAGTGGGGCCCTTCGCGGATCATTCGTCGGCGTCACGCGCCGGCGGGCACACCTATGCGGTTGCGCCGACCTTGGCCTTGATCTCTTCCGAGATGGACTTGGGGACCTCGGCGTAGTGGTCAAACTGCATGCTGAACGTGGCGCGCCCCTGTGTGGCCGAGCGCACCGACGTGGCGTACCCGAACATTTCGGAGAGCGGCACGTGCGCCTGAATCGTTCCGGCGGTGCCCTTCTCCTCCATGCCATTGATGCGGCCGCGACGACCGTTGAGGTCGCCCACCACGGTGCCCATGAACTCGGTGGGGGTCACGACCTCCACCGCCATGAGCGGCTCGAGCAGGCACGGGCTGGCGCGTCTCGCGGCCTCACGTACGGCCATCGAGCCGGCAATCTTGAAGGCACCCTCATTCGAGTCCACGTCGTGGTACGAGCCGTCAATCAGCTGCACCCTGACGTCGACCATCGGGAAGCCGGCAACAATGCCGCCCTCCAGCGCCTCCTTGATGCCCTCGTCCACAGCCGGGACGAATTCCTTGGGAATGGAGCCACCCACGGTCTTGTTCGCGAACTCGTAGCCCTTGCCGGGCTCGGGCGGC
>SYFI01000041.1 GCA_005800465.1 Actinomycetota bacterium
CCCTGCGCGATATGATGTTCGAGCTGCCGTCCCGCGACGACGTGCGCAAGTGCGTCGTCACTCGCGAGACCATCGAGAAGGGGCTGCCACCAACCCTCGTCACCGAGGCGACTGGTCGGATGCCGCTCGTTGAGGCCGAGGAGTCGGCATAGCCACCGCGGGCGAGGGCGGGGCGTGGCCAGCCCGGCTCGAACCCCTGGAGATGGAGCCGCGTTGGGTTGATGCGTGGCGCGATTCCGGCGTCACGCGCGGCGACCCATCAAGCCCGCACGCGCCGTACGTCATTGCAGTGCCGCCTCCCAATGTCACCGGTGCCTTGCACATGGGGCACGCACTCAACGGCACCATCCAGGACGTGCTCATCCGCCGTCACCGTATGGCTGGATTTGAGACTGAGTGGATATGCGGCACCGACCACGCCGGCATCGCAACCCAGGCAGTGGTTGAGAAGGAGTTGGCCACGCAGGGGGTGCGTCGCGCCGACCTGACCCGCGAGCAATTTCTTGAGCGCGTGTGGGAGTGGAAGTCCGAGTACGGCGGTCGCATCATCGAGCAGTTCACCCGGCTCGGTTGCACCATGGACTACACACGCGAGCGCTTCACCATGGATGACGGCTATGCAAAGGCCGTGCTGCGGGTATTCGTTGACCTGTACGAAAAGGGCTACGTCTACCGCGATACGTATCTGGTCAACTGGGATCCGGGTCTCGGATCGGCGATTTCCGACCTTGAGGTCGAAAACCGCGAGGTGACCGACATTCTCGTGCACATCGCCTACCCGCTGAGCGATGGGTCGGGCGAGGTCGTGGTGGCCACCGTGCGCGCCGAGACGATGCTGGGTGATACCGCGGTTGCGGTGCACCCCGACGACGAGCGCTACCGCGACATGGTGGGCAAGACCATCACGCTGCCCCTGTCGGGCCGTGAGGTGCCGATCATCGGGGATACTCATGTGGACCCGGCGTTTGGCACCGGTGCGCTGAAGGTGACCCCGGCGCACGACCCCAACGACTTCGAGATCATGCGCGGCCACGGGCTGGAGGCCATTCAGGTGATTGGCGAGGATGGCCGCATCACCGCCAATGCGCCCGAGGCCTACCGGGGGCTCACGGTCGCCGAGGCGCAGGCCGCCGTGGTGGCCGATCTCAACGCCGCCGGATTGATCCGTGGTACCGAGGAGTACCTGCACACGGTGCCATTCTCACACCGCTCCGGTGCACGGGTGGAGCCCCTCTTGTCGCTGCAGTGGTTCTGCGACATGGAGAATCTGGCCGCCCCTGCGATTGATGCGGTGGCCGACGGGCGCGTGCGATTCACCCCGCCCACCTTTGGCCGGGTGTACCAGGACTGGCTGGCCGAGATCCGTCCGTGGTGTCTGTCGCGTCAGCTGTGGTGGGGGCACCAGTTGCCGGTGTACTACCGCGGTGACGAGGTGTTCGTGGGCATGGAGGCGCCCGAGGGCGAGGGGTGGCAGCGCGACCCCGACGTGCTCGATACGTGGTTCTCGTCGGCGCTCTGGCCCTTCGCCACTCTCGGCTGGCCGGATCGCACCCCCGAACTTGAACGTTTCTATCCCACCAGCGTCCTGTCCACCGCGCGCGAGATCATCTTCCTGTGGGTGGCCCGCATGGTGATGATGGGGCTTGAGTACATGGGTCAGGTGCCGTTCACCGACGTGTACATCCACTCGGTGGTGCAGGCGCCCGATGGACGACGCATGAGCAAGAGCCTCGGCACCGGCATCGACCCGCTCGAGGTGGTTGACCGCGAGGGCGCCGACGCGCTGCGGTTTGGCCTGCTCATGATCACCTCCACGCAGGATGTGCGGTTCAGTGAGGATCGCATCAAGCAGGGCCGCCAGTTGGTCACCAAGTTGTGGAACGCCACGCGCCTGGTAGTGGACCGTGGTGGGCGTGCGGGTGTTGCCCCCGAGCCCACCACACTCGGCGACCGCTGGATCGCGTCCGTTATCGCCGGCGCCATCGAGCAGTCGAACCATCTGGTGGAGGGCTTTGAGTTCAGTCAGTTCGCCGACGGGCTGTACCACCTCATCTTCGATGACCTCTGCGACTGGTACCTCGAGCTGCTGAAGGCCGATCTGGCAGACCCGGCATTTGCCGGGTCTGCGCTTACGCAGGTGCTCGCGCTCGCGCACCCGGTCATCCCATTCACCACTGAGGAGTGCTGGAGCAGGCTCCCCGGGTCGGCTGGCTTGATGCTCACGCATGAGCCCGCCCATGCCATCGGTCCCCGTGATGCTGACGCCGAGGCCGCCATCAGCGCCCTGCGCGAGGCCGTGCAGGCCATGCGCGCGTTCCGAGCGGAGCACGGCATCAGCCCTCGCGAGACGCTCACCGTGACCATCGCGGTCGATGGTCAGAGCGCGCTCCCGGCTGATGCCTTCGCTGCGATTGCCGGGGTGGAAGTGGGCGAGGTGGGCAACGACGCTCTGGTGGTACCGGTGTCGTTCGGGCGCCTCATGGTTCCCGCACCCGAGGTTGACCCGGCCGTTGAGCGCGCCCGCCTGGAGGGTGCGCTCGCCGGTGCCCGCGGTGAGTTGGGTCGCGCCGAGAAGCAACTCGCCAACGAGCGCTTCACCAGTCGTGCGCCCGATCACCTGGTGGAGGCCGAGCGCGAGAAGGCCCGTCGCTTCACCGCCGAGGTCGAGGAGATCTTGGCGCGGCTTGGCGCCCTCGGCTAGGCCTGCAATGGATCACGGGGGCGCCGTTCGCTGGATTGAGGGCCTCGACCGGATGGGTATGAAGTTCGGGCTGGAGCGCATGCAGGCACTTATGTTTGCGCTCGGCCAGCCGGTTGCCGGTCTTCCGACGGTGCATGTGGTGGGGACCAACGGCAAGTCGTCGGTGACCCGCATGATCGCCGCGATCCTCACTGCCCACGGGGTACGCACCGGGGCGTACATCTCACCGCACATCACCGGGTGGGGCGAACGCGTCGCGCTTGATGGGGTGGACATCTCGCCGGGGGCCTTTGCTCATGCGGCGAGTCGGGTGAGCGATGCCGTGTCGGGTGTTCCGGGGGGCGCCATCACCCAGTTCGAGGCCCTCACGGCGGTGGCGCTCGACGCGCTCCGCACCGCGCGCGCCGAGGTGATTGTTCTCGAGGCGGGGCTCGGTGGGCGCCTGGACGCCACGAACGCGGTTGATGCCGATGTGGTGGTGCTCACCGGCGTGGACCTCGACCACACTGATCTGCTCGGCGAGACTCTCCCGCAGATCGCAGCAGAGAAGCTGGCAGTGGCGCGCGATGGCCTGAGTGCGGTGCTGCTGGGCCCGCTCGCTTCCGGGGCGCGCGACGCGGTGGCACCGATCATGGCCCGCAGGGGCCTCTCGGGATGGGCCGTGGGGCAGGAGATCGCGGTCCGATCCGGAAACGGACTCCTCGTGACGATCTCCACTCCCAACGGCGCGCTGGCCGACATGGACATACCGGTTCACGGCGACTGGCAGCGGGGCAACCTTGCGCTGGCCGTGGGCGCCGCTGAGCAGGTGCTCGGGCGTGGCGTGGATCGCGACCGGGTGGAGCGGGCCATTCGCGAGATGCGAAATCCGGGACGCCTGCAGATCATTCTCGGCTCACCCATCATCGTGCTCGATGGCGCGCACAACCCGGCCGGGGCCGTCGCGCTGGCCGCGACGCTGCCGGAAATCCTGGGCGACATCCGACCGGTGGCCGTCATCGGAATGATGGCCGACAAGGACGCCTCGGGTATCTGTGAGGCACTCGCACCAGCGATCAGTGCGGCCTGCGTCACCCGCGCATCGTCGGGGCGCGCCATCAGGCCCGAGTTCATCGCGCGCATGCTCGAAATCCACGGCGTCCCAGTGCATGTCGTCGCCGGACCCGCCCGCGCGCTGGAGCGCGCATGCCTCGACGCAGGTCCGGATGGGGCCGTGCTCGTGGCGGGATCCCTTCATCTGCTGTCCGATCTCGCGCCCATTGCGGTGGCATCTGGCAGCGAAAACGCCGGTGGTAGACTCGCCACCGCTCACGGACGGGACGTAAGCGCCGAGGAGATTTGGGGTCAATGACCTTTCTGAGCAGTAATCCATTCCAGTCGGTATCCGATTTCTTCGGATCCAGCGTCTGGACCATCGCCCTGGTGCTCATCCAAGTGTTCGCAGCGGCTCTGTGGCTCGCGCTCGCCTACTGGGTGTATCAGGACGCCCGCCGCCGGTTTGAGAACTCGGGGGCGATCACTGCATGCGTGGCCATCGCACTCATCATCCCGTTTCTGGGTGCGCTGGTCTACCTGTTCATCCGTCCGCCGGAGTACTTGACCGACGCTCACGACCGCGAGTTGGAGACCCTGGCCCTTGAGAGTCAGGTGGAAGGCCTTCGCTGCCTGTCGTGCGACGGTGTCGTGGGCCCGCGATTTCTCGTGTGCCCCAACTGCACTACCTCACTTCGCCGGCCGTGCCGACGCTGCTCCGAGCCGCTCGAGCCCCACTGGCAGGTGTGCCCGTACTGCGCCGCCCCGGCGGCCCCTACATCAAGCCGATCCCTCGACGACACGCGCATTGAGCGCCGTCGCAGTGACGACGCCACCCAAGACCCCGAGCCCGGAATCTCATGATCGAACGTACCTTTGTGATGGTGAAGCCCGACGCGACCGCGCGCGGGATCTCCGGCGAGATCATCGCCCGATTTGAGCGCCGCGGCTTTCAGCTGGTGGGGCTCAAAAAGACGATCATGACGCGCGCGGCCGCCGAGGAGCACTACGACGAGCACCGCGACCGGCCGTTCTTCGCCGAGCTGGTGGAGTTCATCACTTCAGGCCCGGTCGTGATGATGGCCATCGAAGGCGACGGTGCCATCGCCGCGTGCCGCATGATGATGGGTACGACCAACCCGCAAGATGCCGCGCCCGGGACCATCCGGGGTGACTACGCGCTCGACCTGAGCCAGAACGCGATCCATGGCTCTGACGGCACCGAGAGTGCCGCGCGCGAGCTGGGCATTCACTTCGCCGCGTCGGAGCTGCTCGGCTGATCATCCTCGCCTCGCGCTCCCCCCAGCGGCGTGGGCTGCTGGGGGCGCTTGGCATCACGTTTCGCGTCGTGGCCTCCCACGAGTCCGAGGACAGCGATCCCGGGCTGCCAGCAGAGGAGCGTGTGATGGCCCATGCGCGCGGCAAGGCGCGCGACGTGGCCGGTCGGGTGGGTATTCCGGGTGGCGGCGCTGTGCTCGGCGCGGATACCGAGGTGGTGCTCGATGGCATGGCACTTGGCAAAGCGGCCGATGAGACCGATGCGCGCGGCATGCTGGAGGCGCTCGCCGGTCGCGAGCACACGGTGATGACCGGGTTGGTGCTGGTGACCGCTCACGGTGAGCATGAGTGCCTTGCCCGGGCCACCGTGCGGATGCGGCCGATTGACGATGAGGTACTTCGCTGGTACCTCGGGCGTGGGGAGTGGCAAGGCCGTGCGGGGGCATATGCCGTGCAGGGCGCAGGCGGGGCGTTGATCGAGGGCATCGAAGGGGAGCCCTCCACCGTTATCGGCCTGCCCATCGGTGCGTTGGGGTTGCTGCTGGACGACGCCGGCCTCGCCCCGTGGGGGACGGCCGCCTGAAACGCGTCGTGCAGGCATCTCCTGCATAGGCCGATGAATTGAGGGGCGCGATACGCTCCCGCAGCATCTTCGGGTGTAATGCCCTCGTCACTCACACCATTGGAGGCCCGCGATCGGGTTTCTCGGTTACCTGACGGGGTTCGGCGGCCGCGATATGGCCGTGGACCTCGGCACCGCCAACACTCTCGTTTACGTGAAGGGTCGCGGCATCGTTTTGTCTGAGCCGTCTGTGGTCGCAATCGACCAACGGACCGGTGATGTGCACGCCGTCGGCATTGAGGCGAAGCGCATGCTCGGTCGTACCCCGGGCAATATCACCGCCATTCGCCCGCTGAAAGATGGCGTCATCGCCGACTTCGACGTGACCGAGCAGATGCTCCGTCACTTCATCCAGAAGGTGCATCAGAACAGGTGGGCGCACCCCCGCGTGGTCGTGTGCGTGCCGTCGGGCGTGACGGGCGTGGAGAAGCGCGCCGTCGAGGAGGCCACGCTGTCTGCTGGTGCGCGCCAGGCGTATCTCATCGAGGAGCCCATGGCCGCCGCAATCGGTGCGGGGCTGCCCGTCGGCGAGCCGACCGGGAACATGATCGTGGACATCGGTGGCGGCACCACGGAGGTTGCAGTGATCTCCCTAGGCGGAATCGTTGTGGCGCAGTCCATTCGGGTGGGTGGCGACGAGCTCGACGAGGCGATCGTCAACTACGTGAAGCGCGAGCGGAAGCTGCTGATCGGTTCACAGACCGCCGAAGAGGTGAAGCTTGAGATCGGATCTGCCTACAAGATGAAGGACGAGATGAAGGCCGAGATCCGCGGCCGCGACATGATCAGCGGGCTGCCGAAGACCGCCGTGCTGAGCAGCGAGCAGGTGCGCGAGGCGCTTGAGGAGCCGGTGGGGCAGATCGTGGAGGCCGTGCGGGCCACGCTCGACCGCACGCCGCCGGAGCTTGCATCCGACATCATGGACCGCGGCATCGTGCTGGCAGGCGGCGGCTCGCTGCTGAACGGTCTCGCCGATCGCTTGCGTGCCGAAACGGAGATGCCGATCCACCTCGCTGACAGCCCGCTCACCTGCGTTGCCGTGGGATCGGGCCGGTCCCTCGAAGAGTTCGAGGTCATGCGCCGTTCCTCCAATGGTGGGCGGCGCTCGAGGCACAGCCGGTACTGAGTCACCGGAACCCGCGAAATGACCATCGGGCGCTGCCGTGCCATATCGTGGACCGGATGCCCGTGACTGGTCGAGGAGACGACGGAAATCCCCGAATCGCCGAGAAGAAATGACCCCGAGAAGCACCGGATGATGATCCGGCGCGGGGTGATCGGCGGCCTCATCGCCCTGTGTCTCATCGTGTTTACGGTGTACTTCCGCGAGTCCGGCAGCGGCCCGCTGCACAGCGCCCAGCAGATGGCGGGATCAGCAGCGATGCCCCTGCAATCGATCACCGAGCGCGCGTCGCAGCCATTTCGCGATGGCTGGAGCTGGGTCACTGGGCTTGTGGACGCCCGAGGCCAGAATGAGGATCTGAGAGCACAGAATGCTGCGCTTCAGGCGCGCGTTCTTTCGCTCTCGGACCAGTCGGCTGAGATCGCCCGCCTCCGGACGCTGCTCCGCATCGATGAGAGCGTTCCGTCGGGCTACAAGTCGGTTGTGGCATCAGTTGTGGGGCGCTCGCCCACCAGTTGGTACGCGCGCGCCACCCTGAGCGCCGGGACATCTGACGGCATCGTGGTGAACAGCCCAGTGGTGAGCGGTGCGGCGCCCGGTGCCGCGCTCGTGGGGCTCATCACCGAGGCCTCGGCCTTCACTTCGGTTGTCACATTCATCACCGACGCCTCCATCCGCGTGGGCGCCACGGTGGATAGGTCTGGTGGCGCGCTGGGCGTTCTTCGTCCGACAGTGGGCGGGCAGTTGATGATGGGTGGTGTGCCGCGCGACTTCCGTGTGAAGCCTGGCGGCATTGTGCGCACAGCCGGGTTCTCGGCCGATCTGCGCCTTCCGTCAGTGTTCCCGCGCGGCATCGCGGTGGGGCTGGTGGTCGGGGTCGGTTCGCGCGACGTCGATACGTTCCAGACCATTCAGGTGACGCCCTACGTTGATGTGCGCACCCTAGTTGACGTCGCCGTGCTCACACCGCAGTCGGCCGCTGCGCGACGGAGGGCCGCCGGCTGAGCGAGCGAACGCTTGGCGCGGCGGCACGCGTGCGCGCCGCTCGGCAGCGGCCGGTCCGGGCACTGCCCGATCGGGGCATCGCGCTCAAGCGGGTGGCGCTGCTCGCAGCCGCTGCAGTAATCCTGCAGATCACGGTAATGCCAAGCATCATGGTCGCCGATGGGTCACCCGACATCGTTATCGCCGCCGTGGTGTCCATCGCGGTGCTTCGGGGGTCGCTGGTGGGCGCCGTCACCGGCTTCGCGTGCGGGTTTCTCGTGGAACTGACCACGCCCGTCGGCACTCTGGGCGTGATGGCATTGCTTTATCTCGCAGTGGGTGCGTGGTGCGGGCGGTTTGCCGACCGCCCCAAGGCATCCACCATTGGTCTTCCGCTCGGCCTCATCGGGGTCGGCGCGGCGTTCGTGCAGGTGGGGTATGCCTCGTTTCAATGGCTGCTGGGTACCGATGTGACGACATCGGTGATTGCGATGCGCATTGTTGTTCCCACCGTGGCGCTCTCGGCCCTGCTCGGTCCCCCCGTGCTGCTGGTCGCGCGGAGACTTCTGGGGGCCCCGATTGACGTAGAGCCGGGGATGCTTGACGAGTGAGCACAATGCAACCTCCTATCCCCTCGCCGCCGACTGACGATCCGACGCCCCGCCCGCCTCGCCGATCTGGGCGCCCGCCCCGGTCCGTGCTGCGCATGGCATCGTTTGCCAGTCTCGCCATTGTGCTTCTGGTGGTGCTGGTCGTGCGCCTGTGGTTTCTTCAGGTGATCGGGGGTGCGGGATATCAGGAGCGGGCCGAGGCCAATCGCCTGCACACCGTCATTACCGAAGCCCCGCGTGGCGCGATCACCGATCGCAACGGCAAGGCGCTGGTGACGAGCAAGGAAGTGCTCAACCTCGTTGCCCGGCCACAGGATCTGGTGGGCGACGCCGGCGCGCGGACGCTCACTCGTCTCTCAGCCGCCCTCGGACACCCCGCTGGCTTCTTCGCGGCGAAGGTGGCCAGAGCCCAGAAGGCCAGCCCGTTCGAGGCAGTGGTGCTCGAGGAGGATGCGTCGCCGCAGTTGCAGGCCTACGTCGAGGAGCGCCGGGCGCAGCTTCCGGGCATCGAACTCCAGGCCGCCTACAAGCGCGAATACCCCAACGGGACGATGGCTGCGCATCTTCTGGGCTATACGGGTCCCATTCCCGTGGAGGTCGCTCGCAAGTACCGGGATCAGGGATATCTGGGCAACGAAACCGTGGGTCGGGCCGGCATCGAAAGTCAATACGAGGGGTATCTACGCGGCATCGCGGGTCGGCAGCAGGTTGAGGTGGATGCGCGCGGCGACATCGTGGGGCGGGGGGTCATCTCGCAGACCTCGCCGCGTCCGGGGCAGACCCTGCGCCTGTCCATCGATCTGAGTGTTCAGAAGGCGCTTGAGCGGGCGCTGGCGCGCGAGGTGGCAGCCGCCGGCACATCGACCGGTGCGGCCGGGGTGGCGATCGATCCAAAAACCGGCGCGGTGCTGGCCATGGCATCGTTGCCCACCTTCAAGCCCGAAGTATTCGAATCGGGTACTCCCCGTGAGATCCAGCGGGTACTCACGAGCCCGGGGCGGCCTTTGCTCGACCGTGCCATCGGCGGCGAGTACCCCGCCGCCTCAACCTTCAAGGCCATCACCGGCTCTGCCGCGCTTGCATCGGGGCTGTACACCGCGGGTGAACAGATTGAGTCCCCCGGATCCCTGATGCTCTACAAGACGCGCTTTCGCGGATTCAACAACAAGGCATTTGGCCCGATCGCCCTGCCGCAGGCGCTTGAGGTATCGAGCGACACGTTCTTCTACACACTCGGCGATCGCTCATACCGTGTTCCGGGTTGGCCGCTCCAGGAGTGGTCGCACAGGTTCGGCCTCGGGCAGGCCACAGGAATCGATCTCACCGAGGGCGAGAGCGCTGGCCTCATTCCTGATCTGGCCTACAAGCGCCAGACATGTGATCGTAAATTGGACCCAGTCAACTGCTCGTGGCGTCCTGGCGACTCCATCAACATGTCGATCGGTCAGGGCAATGTTCTTGTGACGCCGGTGCAGATGGCGGTGGCATACGGGGCGATCGGCAATGGCGGAAAGGTGGTCACGCCTACCCTGGGGAATGCCGTTGTCGACGCCGATGGCCGTGTGCTGCGGGATCTGTTGAGTGCGCGCGCCATGAATGATCTGGGCCTTCCGGCCGGGGTTCTCGAACAGGTCAAGCAGGGGCTGAAACTTGCCGCGAACGGCAATAGCGGCACATCGACACCGGTGTTCGGCGGCCTCCCCCCGGCATTCAAGGTGGCGGGAAAGACCGGAACTGCCGAGAACCCGTCCAAGATCGACCATGCGTGGTTTGTGGGCTACGCGCCTGCGGATGACCCATCCATCGTGGTGGCCGTGGTGGTGGAGCGCGGCGGGCAGGGCGCCAATTCAGCGGCACCGGCCGTGTGTTCGACCATGGCTGCGTCGCTTGGGTTCGCGGAAAGCCGTTGCGGCAGCGGGGCGAAGGTCAACTGATGACGACCCTGACTGGGGAGCCCCATGGGGTCGGGGCCCGCCCGCGCCAGGCTGTCGCCGGGCTCGACTGGTGGTTGCTGGGAATGGCCCTCGCGGTCTCCGGATTCGGTGTGTTTGTGGTCAGGGCCGCCACGGAGTCGGACTTGGCGTCGAATTCGGGCTTCTACTTCACTCGTCAACTGGCGTTCACCGTGGTGGGACTGGTGTGCCTGTTCTTCATGTTGCGGCTCAACCTCGACGATCTGTCGCGTTACGTGTGGACCATTTACGCGATTCTGGTGGCGTCGGTGGGGGCCGTACTGGTGCTCGGCGCGTCTGCCCGCGGATCCACTCGCTGGATCGAGCTCGGCCCGGTGCGTTTGCAGCCGTCAGAGCTCGGCAAGGTGCTGATCGCGTTTGTGCTTGCCGTCGTTTTGGTGGAGCGCCTGAAGGCGATCGAGCCGGCCCGGCTGTCGTTGATGGTGCTCGGTCTCACAATGCTGCCCGCGGTCATTGTGTTTCTGCAACCCGACCTCGGGACGGCCCTGGTGTACTTGGCAATCGCCGTGGTCATGCTCTGGGTGGCCGGGCAGCCCATCACGCACTTCATCGTTGCAGGCGCGGTGATCGTGGCGGCGGCGGGAATGATCCTCTATGTGCTTCCGGCCGCGGGCCTGAACGTTTTGCAGCCGTATCAGGTGGACCGACTCACCTCGTTCGTTGATTCGGGTGGCGATCGCACGCAGTCGGGGTACCAGTTGGAGCAGAGCAAGGTGGCCATCGGTTCGGGTGGGGCATTTGGCAAGGGTCCCTCCGGCGCCACCCAGACCATCAACGACTTCCTGCCCGAGCACCACACCGACTTCATCTTCGCTGTGGTGGCCGAGATGTTCGGATTTCTGGGGGGAGGCCTCCTCATCGCGGCCTACTTCATCATCATCTGGCGGGCCATCGTGATCATGCGATTGGCACCCACCGAACTCGAGCGACTGGTGGCGGCGGGGATCGCCGCAATGCTGGCGTTCGAGGTGTTCGTTAACATCGGCATGAACGTGGGGATCATGCCGATCACGGGAATCCCGTTGCCATTCATGTCGTACGGCGGGAGCCACACACTGACGAACCTTGTCGCCGTTGGCGTCCTCCTTCGCATCGGCATGCGCGGTCGCGCCGCTCAGGCCGCCAGAGCCTCATAGATGGGGGCCATCACCACGCTGGCCAAGCGGGTCAACCGCTTGGCCAAGGACACCCGCGAGCATCACGAGCAGGCCCTCGACGGAGGCGTGATGGCGATCCTGCCGTCGAGCCCCGTACTGGGTGGCCGGCTTTCGGGGATGCTCGGCGTGCCCGTGGGCGACCGGGCTGCAGCCACCCTGCTGGTCATCCCGCTCGGCGCCGGTGACGATGTCCGTGCCGTCGCCCTCGAAGTTGCCGCCAGGTCTCGGCAGAACCAGCGCACGCTGGTTGTCGTCGTGTGCGCTCCGCATGAGCGTGGCCGCATCGAGCGCGAGTTTCTCTCCAAGGACGATGTCACGATCGGCGATCTGGCGTTCGTGCCGGATCTGGAGTCCGATTCATCTGTGGGTGCGGTGATGCAGGCCGTCATCTGCTCACTGGGCACGGGCATGGTGCCCGCTGCCAGGCGCTACCCGGCGTTACGGGACCCGGTGCATCGCCACCTGGTCGACGTGGCCGCACGGGAGTCGGCAATTGCCGGCGCGCTCAACTGGTTTTCGGGAAGCGCGGCTGCCCAGCACGCAATGGTGGTGCGAATGGGGTCTGCCGAGGGGCAGGGTCTTTCCGCCAAGCGCATTCCCGAGGTGGTCGCAGCGACCGCAACGGGTATCGCCGTGGGCTTCGTTGCCCGCGGCGCATCACGTATTGTGCCCGCACCCAGCTGGATGGTGCGAGGCGCTATCGCATGGGCCTCGACCGTGGCACTCGCCGCGGCGACGGAGCGTATTTCGCGCCGGCTCGGCGATGATATGAACATCGATCCGAAGGACGCCGTCAAGGCGTTCATCCGCGCCCGTCTGGGGCGGAAGGGGAAGAGCTGATCAAGCAGATTCTGGTGTCAATCGATCGCGCCGAGACGCGCGTGGCAATCCTTGAGGATGGGCGCGTTGCGGAGGTGCAGATCGAGCGTCGTGGCAAGGGCTCAGTTGTGGGCCACATCTGGAAGGGCCGTGTGGAGAGCGTGCTTGCCGGTATGGAGGCCTCATTCATTGAGGTCGGCAGCGGCAAGAACGGCTTCCTCCACGTGGATGACGTGGTGGCCGAGGGCGTGCCCAAGAAGAAGCGCCTGATCGCCGACATGCTCAAGAAGGGTGACGAGGTCATCGTGCAGGCCGTCAAGGACCCGATGGGGACCAAGGGCGCACGACTCACCATGCAGTTGTCGCTGGCTGGCCGGTTTCTTGTGTACGTGCCATTCGGTGATGGCATCGGTATCTCAAAGCGCCTTGATGACGATGAGCGTCACCGCCTTCGTGATATCTGCAGGAAGCTGCCGCGCGATGGGGGAGGCCTGATCGTGCGTACTGCGGCGGCGGGCGCCTCGGCCACTGAGCTTGCGCGCGACCTTGCATCGCTCAACCTGCTGTGGAAGGCCATCCGAGAGCGGTCGGCGCAGGTGCCGCTCCCGTCGCTGCTCTATAGCGAAGCCGACTCGTCGCTCAAGGTCATCCGCGACATCCTCAACGACAGCGTCGATGAGGTGCTCGTGGATGATGCCCGCCAGCACGAGCGCATTGTGGGGTTCCTGCGACGCACGTCGCCGGAACTCGCCGATCGCGTGAAGGTGTGGGACGGCGAGGGGCAGTTGCTGAAGCACTTCGGGGTGGAGGACGCCATCCGGTCCACCCTCAACCGCCGTGTGCCTCTGGCATCCGGCGGGTCACTGGTGATTGATGACACCGAGGCCATGACGGTGATC
>SYFI01000042.1 GCA_005800465.1 Actinomycetota bacterium
AGATCAACAACGTGCTGGCATTCCCGGGACTTTTCCGGGGTGCGCTCGACGTCCGCGCCACCTCCATCAGCGAAGGAATGAAGGTGGCCGCCGCGCAGGCGATCGCCGACACCATCAGCGACGACGAGCTGCACGAGGACTACATCATCCCGAGCGTGTTCAACCCGAGCGTGGCGCCGGCAGTGGCGGCCGCCACCCGCCGTGTCGCCATTGATGAGGGAGTGGCGCGGATCATTCCCGAGGAGTAACCCTCCTCTGCCGCGGGGACGTGGCGGAACGGCAGACGCGGCGGTCTCAAACACCGCTCTGGGAAACCAGGTGTGGGTTCGACTCCCACCGTCCCCATTGATGCCGGCGGGCACTCGCCGGCATCGCTCCATATCGTGGCCCCATGCAGGCGATCACATTCGACACGCCAGGCGGTCCAGAGGTGCTGCATCTCGGGACGGTACCGGACCCGTCCCCGGGAGACGGGGAGGTACTCGTGCGTGTGCATGCCACAGCGGTCAATCGGGCCGACCTGATGCAACGTGCCGGCCACTACCCCCCACCCCCCGGCGCGAGCGAGATCCTTGGTCTCGAGTGCGCTGGCGAGATCATCGACATTCCGGCGGGCACCGACACCCACTTCGTCGTGGGGCAGCGAGTGATGTGCCTTCTGTCTGGCGGTGGATACGCCGAGATGGTTGCCGTGCCCATCGGTCAGGTGATGGCCGTGCCGGATGGACTGAACTGGGAGCAGGCGGCGGCGGTTCCGGAGGTGTTTCTCACTGCATGGATCGCTCTTGTGACACTCGGTAACGGTCGCCCCGGCGACGTTGCACTCGTGCATTCGATTGCCAGCGGCGTGGGTACGGCTGCGGCGCAACTGTGCGCGGCCATGGGAATCCGGTGCATCGGCACCTCGCGGTCGTTGGACCGGGCCGAGGTGGGTGCGGAATGGGGCGCAGAGGCAATCGCCGTGGGCGATGGCGGCTTTGCAGACGCCGTCACCGCCATGACCGGGCAGCACGGAGCAGACATCATCGTGGACCTTGTCGGAGCGAAGTATCTCGCCGAGAACGTGGCGTGTCTTGCCCCCAGCGGACGAATCATCCTCACTGGGCTCGTCGGGGGACGTACGGGCGAACTGGACCTTGGGACCCTGCTCGCGCGCCAGGGCCGCGTAATCGGCACCACCCTCCGTGGACGTACGACCTCTGAGAAGGCCGCCATCGTGACGGCGTTCTCGGTGTGGGCCCTCCCCCGATTTGAGTACGGCACCCTCACGCCCGTGATTCATCAGGTGCTGCCACTGGCACAGGCAGGCGACGCACACCACGTCGTCGGGAGCAACCTGGCCGTGGGCAAGGTCATCCTTACCGTACCGTGGTGACCACACCCCCTCTCCCCGGCACTGACGCCATCTGACACACCGTCAGACCCCGCGTGTTAGGTTTGATGCGGCTTGCAAATCGAGGAGAAACATGAAGACCTTCATCAAGTTGCTGGCGCTCATTGGCATTGGCGCACTCGTGTACTTGTTCGTGCAAAAACGCCTTGGCGGTGAGCCCGACGAATTCACCTTCACCGAGGTGACCGACGCCGTGGCCGACGACGCCGCAGGCGCGGTCGCTGACGCCGCCTAAACGCGCTGCTGCGGGGTCTGCGCCGTGCCGGTGATCCATCCGTCCGGCGCGGACCCTGTGGGAGATCTCGACCCCGACCTTGCAGCCGGCGGGCGGGCGATCGGCATGGTGGTGGCCATGCGCCTGCGGGAGCTGACACCAGCGCTCCGGCCCGCGGACCACGATGGTCGTGAACCGACCCTCGTACTGGAAGAGGTCTCCCTTCTCCCCGCCGACCCTGCCGACGCCCTCACGCTCGTGGCCTGCGTCGCCGCGCACGACGCATATGTGAACCATCGGCGGCGACCGGGAGCGGTGAGCCCGGGAGCGCTCGCACTCGCCCGCGTGCTCGTATGGGCATCCCGGGCAGAGATGCTGGGACGGGCTCCGGCGATCGTGTGGATCGGGCCCCCGAACCGCCGACCCGAATCGGCTGACGGCTACCCGGTGACCGCGTCAGTGCGCCTCACCGGGCCATCGGGCACCGTGCGCGCAACTGCATGCGGCGTGGTGGCGCCCGTCTAACCCTCTCCCCGAAGCACCACCTCAAGGCGCTTGATCATTGATTGCAGGCGCAGGTACTCCACGTCGTCCCCGGCCGTGCGTGCGGCCCCCATGGCGTCCTCGAGGGCGCGCTTCTCAACCCGGTAGTACGCATCGCGTAGCCGTGCCTCGGTGCCACCGTCGGCGGCCTCGGCGCGCAGGGCCGCCTCAAGGGGGCGAAGGACCTCGGGCCACTCGGTGGCACCATCCACGATCAGGCGAAGCGCATCACGATGGGCCGGCGACCCGAGGTGATCGGCCTGCATTCCAGTAAGCAATGGACGGCCCACCTCCGGCACCGCAAGCGCAAGCGCCAGCAGGCTGCGCTCGCGGGCCTCGTCCAATGAAGGTGCCGGGGGCGCGTCAGGGTGGAGTGCGTTCGGAGGGGCGGCCGATCGCTTCGAACCCCCTCCTGGCGCCTGGACCCGTCGCACGAAGCGATCGAGCAGCGCCGGGGACACACCGAGCGCGGTCACCCGCCTGAGCGCTTCGTCCTTGTCGGGCGACTCGGGCATGCCCTCGAGCAGCGCGCCAAGCTCCCCGAGCGTGCGTTCCCGGTCGGCAGGGTTATCGGGCGTGCGGGCGATTCGACGGTCCACGAGCCACGGGATGAGGGGATCGGCATCCGCGACCGCTGTTGCCAGCACGCCGAGCCCCCCTGGCGTGCCCGCCAACTCGCCGGGATCCGAACCCGGGGGCAGCGCCACCACCCCGAGGCGCAAGGGAATCCCCTTGGCAGCCTCAATCGTGCGGCGCGCTGCCTGCTCCCCCGCCTGATCGGCATCAAAACACAGGCGCACCTCTGAGGCCACCCGAGCCAGGAGTCGTAGCTGTGCCGCGGTGAGGGCCGTGCCCATGCAGGCCACCGCTCCCTCGATGCCCGCCATATGCAGGCCCATCACGTCGGTGTAGCCCTCGCTCACCACCGCAAAGCCGGCCTTGGCGGCAGACTGCCGCGCCAAATCGAGCCCGAACAAGAGCTCGCGTTTATGAAAGCCGTCGCGCTCGGCGCTGTTCACGTACTTCGCGCGCTCATTCGGGTCCATCGTGCGCGCGCCGAATCCCTGCACCCTTCCCCGCGCATCACAGATGGGAAAGGTGATCCGCCCAGTGAAGAAGTCAGCCGCCGTGCCCCCACGCAGTCGCGCGAGGCCCGCTGCCTCAAGTTGCTGCCGGGAGAAGCCCTCCTGAATCGCCCGCCCGGCCAATGCGGTCCCCGATGAGGGGGCCCACCCCACACGGAACCTGCGGATCATCTCCTCCGGAAATCCCCGGCCAAGGAGGTACTCACGGGCAGGCTCGGCTTCGGGCGACTTCCAGAGCATGGCCTCATAGAAACTGCACGCGCGATCGAGCAGTTCACGAACCCGCTCGGATTCACGGCGACGGGCCTCCTCCTCGGGAGATGCCTGGTCGTACTTGAGTTCCACCCCGAAGCGGTCGGCCAGCTGTTCGACCGCTTCCATGAACGACCCGGCGCCCTCGCGCTGCTGCATCCAGTCGAACGAATCGCCCGTGGCGCCACAGCCGTAGCAGTAGTACGTGCGGTTCTCCGGTGGGATGAGGCAGAACGACGGCGTCCGCTCGTCGTGAAATGGGCATCTGCCCCACCACCTGCCACCACGGCGTGCCAGCTGCACCTGTCCCCGCACAAGCTCCACGAGGTCGGCGGAGTGGCGCACCTCGTCGATGCTCGCGTCGTGGATACGTGGCATTAGAGCGGGCCGTCATGGGGAATAAACATTTCGCGGTACGCACGGAGCGCGTAGCGATCGGTCATTCCCGACACAAAATCGGTGGCGCGGGTGACTGGATCCGGGTCACCGGTGGGCGGCAGCAGCGAAGGGTCATCGAGGTAGGCCCCGAATAGCGACTGCACCACATACCGGGCACGGCGCGATTCATCGGATGCCGGGGCGGCGAGATACACCTCGGCGAACATGTAGGCACGCAGCGACCTGAACGCCTCTCCCACCTCGTCGCTCTGGACGATGACGGGGCCATCACCTGAGGCGTCGACGATGTCGGTGACCAAACGCGTGATCCGCTGGGATGTGCTGCCACCGAGCACGGCGATCTCGGCGGCCGGCAGATCGCCCTCGGTGATGATTCCCGCCCGGGTGGCGTCGTCGATGTCGTGATTGACGTAGGCAATGCGATCGACCAAGCGCACGATCTGGCCCTCGAGGGTTGCGGGCAGCCCCTCCCCCGTGTGATTGCGGATACCGTCTCGCACCTCGTCGGTGAGGTTGAGACCGCGCCCATCGCGCTCGAGCACCTCCACCACACGCACGCTCTGCTCGTTATGCAGAAACCGGCGGCCGTGCTCGTGGCGCAGGATGTCGTCGAGGGCGTGCTCCCCCGCATGACCGAACGGCGCATGGCCGAGGTCGTGACCCATGGTGATGGCCTCGACCAGATCCTCATTCAGCTCCATCGCCCGGGCGACCGTGCGACCGATCGCGGACACCTCAAGTGTGTGAGTGAGACGCGTGCGGTAGTGATCACCCTCCGGCGAGATGAAGACCTGAGTCTTGTGCTTGAGACGCCGGAACGCCTTTGTGTGAATGACGCGGTCGCGGTCGCGCTGAAATGCCGTGCGGAGTGGGCACGGGTCCTCTGCCACTCGTCGGGTGGCGTCCTTCGCACGTGCGGCCCGGGGGCCGAGCGGGGGTTCCCTCACCTCAGACGGGGTGGGGGACGGCCTGCGCCAACTGAATGGGGAACGACCACGGGCCCTGGGCGGCCTCGTCGGCCTTGCGCGGATCGCCCACCCCGGCGATGCGAACCGTGAGATTTGAGGCGTCCCGGGGAATTGCGGGGCCGAGTGCGACCGCACCCTCAACCCGGTTGCCATCGCGCGAGACGTCGAGGATGGCCGTGCGGTAACTGCGACCGAGATCGTCGGTGACCTCGAGACCCACGAGGTTCAGATGCTTTCGCCTGCGTGACTCCCCGGTCTGGATCATAAATCGCAGCCGGGCTCCATCGTGATACCGCTCGAGCACCGTGAGCGAGACGGTGACCTCGCCGACCGAATCGGTCTGGTCGATCGCCACCACTCCGCGCAGCGTTCCGGGACTGAAGACGACAGCACCCGGGAACGGCTCAACGACCTCGCTCCAATGATCCTGCTCATTTGGATTGGCCATCGGTGAGTCCTGCGCCATCTGGTGGATGCGGTCGGCGGACCGGTGCTTCCAGATGTGAGGGCACTCACGGAACAGTGAGATGAGCGCACGGTGCGAGAACGCCTTGCCGTCATCCGGGATGTAGATCCCGTACCGACCCTGATCTGCACGTGTGAGCTCGATAAAGGCTGCGGGAACAGACCCGTGTGAGTCGTCGAGCGCCGAGTCCTCGGCGTAATGCAGGCGATCCACCTGCCAGCCGTCGACGATCAACTCGATCAGATCTCCCAGGCTGCCAAGGCGGTAACGCTCCTCAGTGGCGATGGCGCGGTCCTCCGGGGTCGCGATGCGCGAGCAGTGATCGTACACCGCTCCCGCATCGGTGAGTGTGGTCAGGCAGCGGCGCCGTGGGCGCCGCGAAGCGCTGCCTGGCCGGCGGCGATACGGGCCACCTGCACGCGGAAGGGTGAGCACGAGACGTAATCAAGGCCCACGCCATGACAGAACTCGACTGACGCCGGATCTCCGCCGTGCTCGCCGCAGATGCCCAACTTGATGTCGGGCCGGACGGGCCGTGCGTCGGCCGCGGCGATCCGGATGAGCCGGCCCACGCCATCCACGTCAAGCGTCTCGAACGGATTCGAGATGAGCAGGTTCTCCCGCAGGTACATGCCGAGGAACCCCTTCTCGGCATCATCCCGCGAGAAGCCCAGGGTGGTCTGCGTGAGGTCATTGGTGCCAAACGAGAGGAACTCGGCCTCCCGGGCGATCGTGCCCGACGTCAGGGCGGCCCGGGGCAGCTCGATCATCGTTCCGACCCGGTATTCCACGCGAGGGCCTTCGCTCATCGCCAGCACCAGCTCCACCTCAGCGACGACGATCGCGCGGGCGCGGTGAAGCTCCTCTTCGTACGCAACCAGGGGAATCATGATCTCCACCAGTGGTGCCTCGCCGGTTTCGTCGCGCACCGCGACCGCGGCCTCCATGATAGCCCCCGCCTGCATGCGCAAGATCTCGGGGAACTCCAGCCCAAGGCGCACGCCCCGGGTTCCCAACATCGGATTGACCTCGTGCAGGTCCTTCGCGCGGGCCAACTGCGCGATGACCTCGGGGTTCCGTACCCCACCGCGCACGTCCTCCGCTGCCTGCAGCGACAATTCGAGCAGGCTGGGGAGGAACTCATGGAGCGGCGGGTCGAGAAGGCGGATGGTGACGGG
>SYFI01000043.1 GCA_005800465.1 Actinomycetota bacterium
CCGCTGGGCGCCACCGGTGCCACGCAGGCAGTGGACATCGTCGAGCAGCTGCGCAGCACTGCCCCTGAGGGCATGCAGCGCGCGGACGCCGAGATCGGTATCTCCGCGTGCCGCGGCGGCCCCGGTTCGGTTGGAGCCATTCACATCTATCAGCGCCTGGAGGGCTAGCCGATGACCGTCTCAGCAATTGAGTTCACCCGCCTCGGCGCGCCGAAGCTGCATCTGTTCGCAATGAGGTGCGACAAGTGCAAGGAGCTCTCCCCGTGGTGGGAGCGCAGCCACTGCTACAAATGCGGCCACGACACGCTCACCGAGTTCGAGCTGGCCGGCAAGGGCGAGATCACCAACTACACGGTGGTGTACTACCCGCCCCGCGAGTTCCTGGGGCAGGAGCCGTACGTGGTGGGCCACATCCTCATGGATGAGGGCGTCACCCTCCCTGCGCCGGTCATGGGAGTGGCTCCTGACACCGTCGAGGTGGGCACCCGGGTGGCGGCCACGCTTCGTCGGATGAAACTGGGCCACGAGGGCGACATCTACTACTCGTACAAGTTCGTGGTTGATGACGACCCGCCCCCGAAAAAGAAGTCGTCGGTTCGCACGCTGACTGCCAAGAAGCCCGGCACCAGAAAGCCTGCCGCCAAGAAGCCCGCCGCCAAGACGCCTGCGCCGCGACGGCCCGCGGGCCGCAATAAGTAATCGTGAGGGACGCCCACTCGGCACCCGCCGCGATGCCGTCGGTGCCCCGGTATGGCGTGTTCGCCGGGGACCGCACAGCAGTGTCATGCCTTGACGGTTCGTACCGAAGGCACTTACCTGTCGTACCTCGCGTCCCTCTCCTCGATGAGAGTCCGCACATCGCGCCCTCTCGTCGTTCCACCCCCAGACCCCAACCGGAAGTCGAGAAGTGCAATGAAGAGCCGTATCCCAATGGGTAGGCGCAATGCCACGCTCACCATTCTCCTTTCATTAGCGCTTATCGGTGCCGCCGCCGCCGTGGCCGCTCCAGCGCCCTCCGGAACGCGCGCATCATCCGTGTTCGGCACGACTGGCGCGGGCCCGAACTCGGTCACCGTCGATTCAGCCGGCAACGTGTATACGACCAACTCGGCCGCGAACAATGTCAGCAAGATCACCCCCGCCGGTGCGTCGACGATTCTCGGTACCACTGACGCCGGGCCCATGGGCATCGCACTCGATACCGCCGGCAATGTCTATACGTCCAACATCGGCGCGAATACCGTCACCAAGATCACCCCCGCCGGTGTATCGACGGTGCTGGGTGCCACCGGGCAGAAGCCGATGGGCATCAAGGTGGACTCGGCGGGCAACGTCTACACGACCAACTACATCGACAGCACCGTGACCAAGATCACTCCGGCCGGCGCATCGACGACTCTCGCGGCCACCGGGAAGCATCCGCTTGGCATCGTCCTCGATCCTGCTGGCAACGTGTACACGGCCAATGAGGCCACTGACACGGTTACGAAGATCACCCCGGGTGGCACCGCCTCGACGCTTGGCAGAACCGGAGCATGGCCGCAGGCGATAACCATCGACGGTTCCGGGAACCTGTACACCGCCAACTGGAACTCAAAGAACGTCTCGAAGATCACCGCGACGGGCGTCTCGAAGATCCTGGGGACAACGGGCAGGCGTCCGATCGGCATTACGATCGACTCGTCCGGCAACGTGTACACCACCAACAACGGTGCGGACACCGTGTCGCGCATCACCTCGAGCGGTGCGTCACGCCTCATCGCCACCACTGAGCGCCGCCCCTCCGGTATCACCATCGATTCCGCGGGCAACCTCTACACGGCCAACTTCCTGTCGAACACGGTGAGCAAGATCTCGGCCAGCGCCGCCACCCGGTCGCGCACCGTGACGCTCAGCACGGTCACAGTGGCATCGCCCGGTAATGCCGCAGCGTGGATCATCCCCTTCTACAACAACGTGTACCAGAGCCAGGCATCGTGCGAAGCGGCCCTGCCGGCCGTCACAGCGGCGGTTCAACTGGCACCGGACCCCGCGGTGCAGAAGGAGTCGGCAACCTCGTGCATGGGCGTCGGTGCCGTGCCGTACACCTTCAACGTGGGTGAGACCGAGGTGACCACTGCGCAGTGGGTCACATTCCTCAACACGGCCGACCCGATGGGCCTCAACCGCCACCACATCTGGGACGCCGCCGAGGCCGCGTCCGTGTGGCCCAAGTACGGGTCCGTCAACCGGAACATGAATGCCACTCCGGGGCAGCGCTACTACGTGGCGTCGCCGGGATGGGCGAACCGGCCCTACAACACGGCCGACTTCAGCCGGTCGGCGCGCTTCATCAACTCGCTGCAGAACGGCAAGCTGGTGTCGAAGAAGGTCAAGGTCGTGAGGACTGTGTCGGGTACTGCGTTGAAGACCACCAGCTACACCGTGCGCCTGTCGCCCAAGACGGAGACGGGCATGTACACGCTCAGCAACCGCAAGGCGACGCGTAATTCGAAGATCGGCTTTGCGCTCACCAGTCAGGACGAGTGGATCAAGGCCGCGTACTTCGATCCGAAGGGTGGCGGCACGTTCTCGTACTGGGACTACCCCACCAACCCGGGGCAGTACGTCAATTGCACCGTCGACGTGACCGGTTGCGCATCGGGTGACCAGCCCAATGCCACACAGATGGATGCCAACGGCAACGTGACCAACGCCGGTTCCCAGCCGCTGGCAACGTATGAGGCGATTCCGGGCACTGCGCCCGACTGGTGCCCGGTGGCGTCGCTCACTCCCGCGCAGTGCACTGCCGACACGCCGTTCCCGCCGGTGCTTCCGTACAACGGCAACGTGACCCCGGTGGGTCAGGCGCTCACCCGCTCGCCGTGGGGCACACTGGATCAGGGTGGCAACGTGGTGGAGACGCTCGACACCATCTCCCCGCCGCCGGCCCTCTCCGAGCCCAAGATTGTCTGGCGCCGTTGGCACGGTGGCGTGGTTACCGCCACGGCGTATCAGATGTGGCTGTCCGCAGTGGGCGCCACCCCGGAGACGGTTCCCGGCTACGCCATCAACCCGTGGCGCGGGCTGCGTATCGCGGTGCGCGGCAGGTAGATCGCACACCGCACATGGATGAGATGGCGAGACCGTCGTCTTATCCATGGCAGGCAGGAGGGATTCGCGAAGGGCGCTAGGTGGGCGCCTTTCGCCGTGTCTAGGCGGCTTCGGCGGCCCGTCTCGCCGCTGAATCGCGCGCGCTCTGCAGGTCTGGCCCCCACACATCCAGAGCCGTGTCCGACGGCATGGGCGCATCGGGCCCAGCCAGCACCCAGCGGCGCATGCCGGTGAGTTCCGCAATCTCAGCGGCCGCGCGGTCGGCGGTCCCAGGCATTGTGCACACAGCGACACATATCCACGCGCGCCGCTCGCCGGCGAGAGCATTGACCTCATCAAGCGGGGTATCGGCGCCCAGAAAACTCACTTGCCAACCATCCTGTGCCATGACTACCGCGAGCGCCAAACCACCGATGAAGTGCCGTTCGCCGGCTGGACACGCGATCATTGCGACAGGGCCACGGGGGCAGCGGGCAACTGCAAGATGTCCTGCCAGCCGGTGCTCGACTGCGGTCGACAGGAGGTGCTCGGCGGCCACAGCCGGCTCGCCGGCGGCCCAGCGACGGCCGAGGTCAGCGAGTGTCGGGTACACAACGAGTTCCATGGCCTGCACAAGTGGTAGCGCGGCAAACGCGCGGTCGAGTTCACCCTCCATGCGGGGGGAGTCTCCCTGGCGCGCCGACGCGCTGATACGCGAGATGAGCGAGTCAACCGGAAGGGTCTCTGCCCCGGCCTCTCGCGTTGACAGCGCATTGAGGCCCGATACCGCCTCGGAGATGCGCTGCCCTTCTGCGACCCGCGCGGCGAGCCACAGCACACGCTCTATATCCGCCGCGCCGTACCGCCGCTGGCCGCCGACGGTGCGCCACGGGCGCAGCACGCCGTAACGCCGCTCCCAGGCGCGCAGCGTGTCGACCGGGACGCCGGTTCTGGCCGAGAGCAACCCGATCGACACCCCCTCGGCGTGGTTTGGAGGAGTCTCCACGCGTCAAGTGTGACCCGGCGGGGCGGTCCGGTCAATGAACACCGGGAGTGCAGAGGCCCGGCTGCGACGACGATCTGCCTGATGTCCGCTGCCGCGAGGGCAGGCCGGAGGGGCGGGGTACGTCTCCTGATAGGGTGACGGGGTAGATTGCGAATGCCGGTCTTTTCCCGACCGACAAGGTCCCCCTTCGCCACGTATTCGCACTCTTTCGGCTGTATCCGAGCTGCTCGGCCTCACTGTGCTGGCAGCCACCCCTGCCCTCGGCGCCACAGCGGCGCCAAAGACGCTCAACAACCCCACCAAGACATGTGAGCAGTTGACGGCACGCTTTCAGAAGTATCTGGGCGCGGGCATGGACGCCCAATTGGCCCAGTTTGTGTCCCCGGCGTTCGTTATCGAGCGGAACGACGGCACGACCGGCTCGTGGCCGACCTACTTGACGACCCACCCCACCTTCACGGGATGGAACATCTCGGTGGATGTCGCGCAGTTCTCGTCACCGGTGATCACATGCGTGGCGATGACCTCGACCACCCAGTTGGTGGATGGCGTCTCCGTCGTGAGTGTCCCGACCAGGAACATGTCGACGTACGTGTGGCAGCGCGGTGCCTGGCGCATCACGTCAGACGCTCGCTTCAACGCATTGAGCTAAGGGATCGCTACTTGGAGGGGTCCGTCACGATCATGGCGTCGGGCCCCTTGCCCTGCGGCACCATCGGAAACACCTTGGCGTTGCGGTTCACCTGGATGTCAAGGAGCGCAGGACCATCGCTGGTGAGCGCCTCACGCAGGGCGTCGTCAAGATCGGCCGGGTCGTCGACCCGCACACCGGGGATGCCGTAGGCACCTGCCAGTGCCGAGAAGTCGGGCTGGAACTCGGCGAATGAGGTGTTCGAGTACCGCTTGTCCCAGAACA
>SYFI01000044.1 GCA_005800465.1 Actinomycetota bacterium
ATTATTCAAAGTTATGGATGCAAGAGACAAGGCAAGGAATCAGAAATGATTGTGAGAAGTTGGTAGCCCGAAGGGGAGTCGAACCCCTCTTTCCGCCGTGAAAGGGCAGCGTCCTAGACCGCTAGACGATGGGGGCCTGAGGCCTGCTCAGGCTAGCGATCCGCCAGCCTGGTCAGGCGGCCTGCTGCCCCTGTTCCTGTTCGACATCAGCAGGAGGGCTGCAGGCAGGGCATGGAGCCCAGTGGGCGGCGAGGTACTTCCACGGCCCATGAATGGTGTCGCGAACACCCGGATCGCCGCGATGCGGTGCTTCCGGACAGTTGAGACGGTGGTACTGGCTGAAGCCGCCGGTGCTGTAGTGGCCGACAACGCCTTCGAATTCCACTCGATCGAGTGGCTCATGCAGAACGCTCATATGCGTCCCTCCTTGTGAGGAGCCGGGCACCCTGTGCCCGTTCGGATCATCTCTTTCCCTTGTGACGGTATCACCGGTGGCTCATTCGCCATCGCGAGCGGGGACCCTCACGACACCGCCGTAACGCGACCCAGCAGTGGCCTCAAACGCGATGCACCCATTCGCGTCATCGCTGCACCTGCCACGTCACCCAGAAAGGTGGTCCTGCCCCGCAACCGCGTGCGCGCGGAACTTGCGGGGCAGGAATCCCTTTACTTCACCGTGATGGTGCCTTTCATGCCTCCGGCCGCGTGGCCGGGCACGGTGCACATGTAGGACACGGTCCCCTTCTTGAGGGTCACCTTGATCGACTTGGTGCCCTTGTCGAATATCGGCGTGCTGACGGATCCGACCATCAGGTTGTGAGGTAGGCCCGACGTGTTCGTGTACTTGAAGATGTAGTTCCCGGGCTTCAGCGTCTTCGGCATGCCCGTGAGCATCAGACCCGAGGTTGTCTTGGCACTAATCGTGGTGGTGGCGGCCATGGCCGGCGATGCGGCGATAACTGCAGATCCAGCGACGACAAGTGCGGCGATGCGGTAACGAGACTTCATGGGTCCCTTTCGATTGGATTCGGGAGATTACCGTGACGGTAGGCTTTCCAGACCAGTTGGCAAGATGGACCGGTCCCGGAGTGTCCCGAAGTGTCCCGGCCTGCTGGTGACGACCGTCAGAGACATGCCACTCGGTGGTCTGGCGGATGGGAAATTGGCCCACCAGGTCTGCTGAAATAGGTCCCCTCAGTCGGCCACCCTGAAAGAGATGTCATGGCGAACGATCTTCCTGATATTCCGCCGATGCCGAAGTTCCTCACCACCGCCATCATCGCGACGGTGTTTGTGGCGCTTGCGGTCATCGTGCTGATAATCGTCATCAACAGCGCCGCCTAAGCCCAGCACCTCCGCGCTCAGGCCAGCGCGGACCCCGCGGCGAATCCCACCGCGACGAGGGCCAGCCCACCCAGCACCGGAACCACGATGTTCATGAGTGCGGTGTTCCACCTGCCCACCCTTGCGACGTGGTCGGTCTCCACCATCCAGGTTGAGAATGTGGTGAACGATCCGAGGAACCCTGTTCCAAGGGCAATCACCAGGACGTCGGACGGGCTGGCACCCACCAGCAGCCCAAGAAGAAACGCCCCGAGGAGGTTGATGGCCAGTACTCCCCACGGAGCGTGCACGCCAAAGCGCGTTCCCATCAGGCGCCCGACTTCATATCGTGCAAACGCCCCGGCGGCCCCGGCGGAGACGGTGAGTGCCCATGTGAGCGGGGTCACCGGTGCACCAGATCGACAGCACGTCGGCCGGCCACGGCAGCGAGCAGGCCGAGGGCGATGCTGACCCCGAGGTAGAACACGGCAGGCCCGGACCTGCCATCGCGCATCATCAGGAACCCCTCGAGCTCGAGCCCCGCAAATGTTGTGAGCGATCCGCAGAAGCCCACGGCGATGAGCGGGTGGAGCCAATGGGGAAGGTGCGGCCGCCACGCGATGAGGGCTGCAAGCACTGCGAGGAGGACCGTGCCCAACATGTTTGCGGTGAAGGTGGCCCATGGCCACTCGCCACGGGGTACGAGATCGCCCAACCCCGCGCGCACGGCGGCACCGATGGCGCCGCCGATCACGATCGCCATCACGATGGCCCGCCGCCCGCTCACGTGGCAAGGGTACCGGTACGTAGCATTGGCGGGTCATCTGAAACCCCTCGGAGGCTCCATGCGCCGCACCCTCATTGCCCTCACACTTACCGTTCCCCTCGTGGCGAGCACCATCGCTCTTGCCGGTGCATCAACCACCATGACGCCCGTGGTGATTGCCGGGTCAATGGCCTCAATCAACGGATCGGCTTCCCAGTACGGCGTCTCCCAGGCCCGCGGCGCATCGCTGGCGGCGGCGGAGAGTGGCGCCGGGAGATCATCGCGGGTGCGACTCATCCTCGCGGATGACCAGTCGAACGCCGATATGGGGCGCAATCAGATGATCGCCTTCGCCGGTACGCGCGTGGGGGCGGTGATCGGACCCACGCTCTCCGGCGTGGCAGCACTGGCCGACCCGGTTGCCGTTGCCTCTGGCATCCCCGTACTGGCGGTTACCAACACCACGCTCGACATCACGGCGGCCGGGTCCACTGTGTGGCGCATCTGTCTGGGCGAGAGCCAGATGATCCCGGCATCGGTGACCTACGCACGCACCACCAAGGGTGTGCGCACGGCCGCGCTCGTGTCGGTGACCGGCGATGCATACTCCGAAGGCGCCGCTTCGCAGTTCCGTACCACTGCCGCGGCGCAGGGCATCACCCTGGTTGCCGATGTCTCGATGCCACAGGGTTCATCCACTGCGCCGTCAGTGCTCGCCACCGCCGAGGCCGCACTGCCGCAGGCCATCTTCTTTGCCGCGCGCGATACCGATGCCATCAATCTGCTCGCAGCATCAAGCGACTTCACCGGTGTCAAGGTGGGGGGCAACGGCTACAACACGCCGACGGTCATCACCGCGTCGGGTGCCAACGCCAGCGGCCTCATCGTCAGTGCGTCATGGAACCCGGTGAAGAGGGATGCCGCCAGCCGGGCATTCGTAACGGCCTACGCGCGCAGGTACCCCGGCGACCAGGCGGATGCCTTTGCCGCGCAGGCCTACGCGGGCGTTCAGGTGCTGCGCGCGGCGGTCGCCATCGGAAATGGCACATCAGCACGGGCGGTACAGCGCGGGCTTGTGCGAATGCACAGCGCGAAGACGGTGCTTGGCACCATCAGGTTCCCCGGCAGCAGCCACGAGGCCACGTACCCGGCCACCGTGCAGCAGGTGTCGGGCGGGGTGCTGAAGCCGGCCCCCGCGGCCGGCTGACCATCTAGGCGGACATACCTGCGGCCACGCGCCGCTTCATACGCGCGAGCATGCCCGACATGCCGCGCATGCGAAGTGGCGACACCAAGTCATCGAGCCCCATGGACAGGTAGAAGTCGTTGGGGGTGGAGAGGATCTCGTCGGGCGTGCCGCCGTCGAGCCCGGCGTGCAGCACCGATGCGAATCCACGTGATGTGGGAGCCTCGTGTGGGGCATCAAAGAACAGTCGCACCGGCTGGCCAGCCTCCACTTCCACTGCAAGAAACAGCGGAGCCGTGCACTCCTCCACCGGTTCCATTGCGTCGCGATCGTCGAGGAGGCGCTGAGGCAGCGGTGGCAGCGCGTCGGCGAATTCAAGGAGCAGCGGCAGGCGCAGCTCCTTCGGCGTGTCGGCGAACTCCTCGACAATCTCGTGCAGGGCGTCTCTCATCGCGGTGCGGAGGGCTAGGGCTTCTCGATGGGGACGCGCACGGCGTTGCCCCACTCCACCCACGAGCCGTCGTAATTTCGCACGTTTTCAAATCCCAGCAGGTGGGTGAGCACAAACCACGTGTGACTGGATCGCTCGCCGATGCGGCAGTAGGCAATGACGTCATCCTGCGGGGTGAGGCCGATCTCTCCCTGGTAGATCGCTCTCAGCTGGTCCACGGGCAAGAACGTGCCGTCGGTTTCATCGGCGGCACGGCGCCATGGCACGCTGTGCGCTGTGGGGATGTGTCCGCCCCGGAGCGCGCCCTCCTGTGGGTAGTCGGCCATGTGCAGAAGCTCACCTGTGAACTCGGCGGGGGAGCGCACGTCGACCAGCGGCCCGTTGCCGATGTGCGCGAGCACCTGCTCGCGGTAGGCACGGATGACGCTGTCGTCGCGCTGGGTCACGGGGTAGTCGGTGGCAGCTGGGGCGGGGATGTCGGTGGTCACGGCCCGGCCCTCGTCAATCCACTTCTTCCGACCTCCGTCGAGCAGGCGCACGTCGGCATGGCCGAATAGCGAGGTGACCCACAGGGCGTAGGCAGCCCACCAGTTGTTCTGGTCGCCGTAGAACACGATGGTGGTATCGGGGGTGATGCCCTTGGCGCGCATGAGGGCGGCGAAGGCATCGGCGTCCACGTAGTCGCGCGTGAGCGGGTCGTTCAGGTCGGTGTGCCAGTCGATCTTCACCGCGCCCGGGATGTGCCCGGTGTCGTACAGCAACACGTCCTCGTCGCTCTCGGCCACCACCAGCCCCGGTGTGCCCAGGTTGGCCTCAAGCCACGAAGTGGTGACAAGGCGCTCGGGGTGCGCGTACTGCTGAATAGTGGTGGTTGCGTCGAACTCAGCGGGCATTGGCGTGCCTTCTTGATGTCGTGTCTGGGCCGGGATACCGGGAAGTACGATGACATGTCATCGATGTCATCCGCCCGGACGTCTGCGGCGGCCGCCGTGGCCACCGGTTCGATGATGTATGAGATCGGCCTGTGGCGCACGGGTGGTGCGCCACAGGCCCTAGGCGCTACCCCGCTTTGGTGACGGCGATCACGAAGCGCTTCGTGATGCGCTTGCCCTTCTTGCGTGTGGTCGTCAGCGTGCCCTTGCAGGTCCCGACCTTCACGCCCTTGACCGACTGCCCGACGACCTTGCAGATTTTCGGTGTCGAGACCTTGGCCGACATCTTCACGCCCTTGGTGCTCATCTTGAGGAGGCCGGCAATCTGTTTCAGGGTGACCTTCTTCCCCACCTTAATTGCGAGCCCCCCCTTACCCGTGCTGCCCTCGGACCCCCGGCGCTGCACGACGAACTTCGGCGCCGAGAACGAGATGTTCGAGATTGTTAGGAACTGACCGTCCATGCCATTTGCGCCCGCGGTCCACGACGTCCAGGCCGGCGTGAACGTACCGTCCCCGCCTGTGCGGGAGACGGAGAGGATGGCGGGGTCGAAGGCGCCCCCGGATGTGCCGAAGAGCGTCAGCACTGCCTGTGGCAGGAATGCATAGAAGGTGCCAATGCGGAGCGTGCCATTCGCCAAGTTGTGCGGCGCAGCGACCCCGTATGTGAGCACAGGTGCCTGCCCCTGCACGATCTGTGCCTCAAGTGAACCGATGAACGCCGATGTCGTGCCGAACAGCGCTCCCGACAGCGACGCGTCAAGCGTGTTGTCCATCGAGAGGAGCAGCGCGGCCTCCAGCTGCTCGCTGTCAGCCTGCGCGATGTCGCAGGTATTCACTGGGATCTGCGAACAGCCGCCCGAGGTCATGACCGGCATCGTTTTGGGGGAGAACCTGATGCGGGCAACGCCATCTGCAAGGGGGGACACGGTGGTCTGCCAGTAGCTCGGAACACCGTTGACCCACGACCAGCGAAGCGTGGAGTACTCGGCGTGGAAGCCGACGGCCAGATCGATCACGGAGTTCTCAGTTATGGCCGGGTTTATTGACGCCCCGGTCGTGAAGTTGTGGTCCCACCCGACACCGTCGTAGCGCATCAGCGAAATACCGACGCGGTTCGGCTGTGCGTAGCAGGACCCACCGGGTGCCTGGCCGACACTGCACCCGTTTGTCGGGGTGATGAATGCGTACACGTCACTGACCTGCCCACCGATGCTGGCGGCGGTCGGTGCCCAGCCGTTCGACGCCCCTGCGGAGTCTGCGACGACGAGGTCCGTGAAGGTCGCCCCGCCATCGTTCGAGACCGACAGCGCCTTGATGTATGGCCGACCGGCGACACCAAAGGTGGTGTTGCTCCAGCCCCAGCTGGTGCCGCTTGCCTGATCAAGGCCACGGGAGGAGGTTGCCTGCTCGGTTTGACCGGCGGTGGCAGAGGGAATGGCGGCGGATGCACTCCCCGCAATCACCCCCAGCACCATGAGCGCGGTGGCGATCGCAACTGCGGAAAACCTGCGAAGCGGGGGCACGGCGACTCCTCATTTAGGGAAAAACTGCCGGTCCATTGATCATAGTAGCCGTACGGGCCCCAGTCGGGTGCGCTGGGTATCTGTTGCAGTCGGGCGCCGCGAGGAGAGCCGCGGCGCTAGCGACCGCGAGCCGAGAAATGCTGGTAGTCCTTCGTGCCACTCCAAGTGCCACCCCAGCCCCATCCAAGGTCCGTGAAGATCTTCACAATCGGGCTGCCGGGGGTGGCGATCCCCGGGCCGGCAGTGCGTGTGATGTACTTCACGCTGGCCGTATGTGCCACCGACCCGCCCGAGGTTACGTACGGGTTCTCGATGGGGTTGATGTCGATCGCACGCCCGTAGGCGTGGTTGCTCCAGTTGCCGCCGCCAGTAGCCTTACGGCAGTTAAACGCCGAGGTGTTGTCGTCCTCGATGCTCCTCCAGTCGTCACCCCCGTACGCCTCGATGGGGCGCATCCTCCTGATGGGGATCCCTGCCGCGTACATCTTGCGAAGTGCTGTAGCAGTGGCCGCAGCGGCGTCCTGATTGACGATGAGCGTGCCGGTGCGATCGTTGCCCGCGAAGTCGTGATGGGTGGCAGTGACCGCACGCAACTGATTGAGGCCCACCGGGCAGCCAGCGCGCCACACCGAAGGCGTCATCGCCGCGCGCTGCGCCTTGGAGATCGGCGCGACGGTCACGTGAAAGGCCGCAGATGCCATGGGAGTGCAGGCGAGGGCGCCCATGGCGACGATGGGCAGCATGCGTCTTGCGTTCATATGGTCGAGGCTAGTGTGCCTTGCCGGACGTGCGACCAGCCCGGGCGAGCACGAACGCCCCCAGAATGGCCGCGACCACCGACGCGCCCAATACCCCCGCCTTCACCGCCTCGCTCATTGACGGATCGGTGAACGCCAGGTCAGTCACGAATATCGACACGGTGAACCCGATTCCGCCGAGCAGACCCACGCCCATCATCTGGCTCGAGCGCGCGCCCTCGGGCATGCGCCCGAGCCCCGTGCGGAGGGCAATGAATGCACCGAGAGGGATCCCGATCGCCTTTCCCACCACCAGTGCCAGCCCCACGCCCACCGCAGCACGCATGGCGAAGGGGGCCTCGAAGGTCGCAGCGCTCAACACGATGCCGGCATTGGCGAGTGCGAACAGTGGAAGGACCACAAATGACGACCACGGCTGCAATGCGTGGATGAGCCGCGATGCAGGGGAGACCGCGCCGCGGCTGAGGTGCGCGAGTTCGGTCCAGGCCTTGTCATCGGCATCGGGGGGCGATGGATCGTCGGATGTCTGATCGGCCACCTCGCGGGCTGCGCGCGATACCGCGGCCGGTCGCTGCATGGCGCGTGCGGGCATGAGCAGCCCGATTGCCACACCCGCAATGGTGGCGTGCACGCCCGACGCCGCCGTAAATGCCCACGCGAGAAGCGCGAGCATCAGGTATGGGGGCAGGGCACGTACGTGGGCCGAGATCAGCACCCGCATCATCACAAGGGCGCCCGCCGCGGCGGCGAGCCACGCCAGGGAGATGCCGCTGGAATACGCGATGGCAATCACGATGATCGCGCCGATGTCGTCGATCACGGCGACGCCAAGCAGGAACGCCCAGATGGCCTGTGGCACCCTGCTTCGCAGTACCGACAGCACGGCGAGTGCGAAAGCGACATCAGTGGCCATCGGGATTCCCCAGCCCGACTCCACGGGCGTGCCGGCATTGATGGCCAGATAGATGCCAGCGGGGATGATCATGCCGCCGAGGGCAGCAGCCAACGGCAATGCGGCTGCGCGGCTGTCAGACAACTCGCCGATCGCCAGCTCCCGCTTGATCTCCAGCCCGATGAGCAGGAAGAACAGGAACATGAGCGCATCGTTCACCACGGCCAGCAGGTTGGTGGTGAGTACGTGATCGCCGAGCCCCAGCGTGAATGACGTCGACCAGAACGACGTGTAGGAGTCGCCCGCTGTGTTTGCCCAGATCAGTGCCACCACCGTGCCGACGAGCAGCGCCACGCCACCTGCCGCCTGCCATCGCATGAATGACCGGATGGGCCATGCGATGACGCGGGCGGATGTGCGGGACGATCGCGACCAGGGCGCGATCAGGCGGTCGTCGGGATCCTTCTCCACACAGTGAGGCTAGCGGTGCGGCGTAAGCGCCGGGCAGCCTGGCAGTGATACACACTCATGACGATGCCGCGCGTGGTTCGACACATTCTGCTGCTCATCTCCGTTGGCCTGATGCTGGCACCTGTTGCCATGGCGCAGAAGCCCACCGTGCTGAGCGGAACTATCGATCATGTAGTTGATGGCGACACCGTGCGTATCGTCTCGCGCGGCTTCCAGACCACCATTCGCCTCATCGGAATCGACACGCCGGAGACCAAGCGCCCGGGGTACCCGGTGCAGTGCGGTGGTCCCGCGGCATCGGCTGAGACCACGCGCCTGCTGCCAGTGGGGCTCGCGGTGCGCGTGGTGTCAGACCCGTCACAAGACACCCGCGACAAGTACGACCGGTTTCTTGGCTACATCTACCGCGACGGACGGTCAGGGGCACGGGGCTCAGTCAACTACGCACTGGTGGCCAACGGATTTGCGAAGGCCTACATCTACAGGCCATCCGGCCCATTTCGGTACGCCCCGCAGTTTGTCTCGGCCGAGGCAACTGCCCGTCGCATCAAGCGGGGTATCTGGGGGTCGCCTTGCAACGGCGATACCACCAAGCCTGCATATTCAGCGACCGGCACGGCCGCGGGTGCGCGCACGGGCTGTAACCCCAACTACTCGGGCGCCTGCATCCCAAATCCGCCACCCGATCTGGACTGCTCCGACATCACGGCGCGCCGGTTCAGGGTGGTGGGTGTTGACGACCAGCGCTTTGACAGCGATGGCGACGGCGTCGCCTGCGAGGGCAGCCGGTAGGTCAGGTGCCTGCGCCGCCGGCCTCAGCGCGAGCGCGATCGCCGCTTCGTGCCCAGCGGGCATCGGCGGGGCGGCCGCCCGCCAGGTTCCAGGCCGAGTTCACCATGCCCACGTGCGAGAACGCCTGCGGGAAGTTGCCGAGCATGCGCTGGCCGTCGTTGTCCCACTGCTCGGCCAATAGCCCCACATCGTTGCTCAGTGACAGCAGACGCTCAAACAGCGCCGTGGCCTCATCGGTGCGACCCGCCATCGCTAGGTTGTCCACCAACCAGAACGTGCACAGCAGGAAGGCACCCTCACCAGCAGGGAGGCCGTCGATGGTCTCGTCGGCAACGGCGTCGTAGCGCATGACGAGGCCCTCGTACGTGAGGTCGCGCTTGATGGCCTCCATCGTGCCCACCACGCGTGGATCGGTAATGGGAAGGAACCCGACCAGTGGGATCATGAGCAGGCTTGCGTCGAGACGGCGCACGTCGTACGCCTGCACGAACGACCCCATCTCCACGTCAAAGCCCTTGGCGCATACCTCGGCGTGCACCTGCGCGCGCTGCTCCCGCCAACGGTCCGCCGGTCCCTCGAACCCGGCGTGCTCCACGGCACGGATGGCACGGTCGAACGCCACCCA
>SYFI01000045.1 GCA_005800465.1 Actinomycetota bacterium
GTCGCGCCGGTTGGTGCTCACGATGATCTGCCCCGGCGTCGCCCGCGGCACCGACACAATGCTGGCCCGCACACCATCAAAGGGAGTGAGGTCACGAGCCGTGCCATCGCCGGGAACGTCGACCATCATCACGTGGTGGTTCTCATCCCCACCCTGATCCTTGGAATACAGAATGTGCTTGGAGTCGCGAGTCCACGAGTACCCCATAACCCCACGATCGGTATCCCTGGTGACAGGCACCTTGTCCACACCCCCAATTGGGCGCACCCATACGTTGAGGCGGCCGTCAAGCGGTGCCACCCACGAGAGCATGGTGCCGTCGGGAGACGGCTTTGCAAGGGCGCATTCGGGGTTGTCGAAGAACTCCGACAGCGGAATGAGGCGGGGCTGTGTCATGTGCGCGAGCGTACCGGCCCTCCCACCCTGTTACGGAAGTGTGCCGCCCGGCACGCGGCCTCTGGCACGAACGCGCGCGGCGTTTGGCCCAGCTTGTGACAGCCGTGAGGTGCTGGTCGCCATACGGTCATACCGATGCCACCGACCTACCGCGATGTGCGCCGGACCCTGCGTGCTGCGGGATGGATACGCGCCCGACAGCGCGGCTCACATGAGATCTGGGTCAGCCCGGATGGAGGATCCAGCGCAACCGTTGCCGGCAAAGACTCCACTACAGTTCTCTGGACCCTGACGGCGATCCGGCGCCAGACCGGATTGGAGGATCTGCGATGAGAAAGTACCTCGTGATCTACGAGCAGGGTGAGGACGGCACGTGGGGCGCATACTGCCCCGACCTCCCCGTGTTCGCCGGCGCCGATACCCGCGAGGAGACCGCGGCGTTGATGCGCGAGGCCCTGGCCGCGCACATTGAGTTCCTTCAGGAGTCGGACATCGGGATTCCCGAGCCCTGTCACGACGCGGAGTTCATCGCCGCGTAGGGAGGCCCGGCCCTCTGGCGCCTTGGCCTACGGCTGAAGGGCGTACCGCTGCTGGACCACGCCCGACGGGAACCTGGTTGAGGTCGACTCGCCGAGGCGGGCACGCTGGGCCATATCGGTGAAGAGCGCCACGCCCTCGCCGATGTCCACTGGGATCACCGTGATGATGGCCTCGTCGATCAGGCCGGCATCCAGGAATTGACGGATGACGTCACCCCCGTCCACGTACACCCCGCCGTCAGTGGCCTCACGAACCCGGGCAAGGATCGCTTCAGGAGTTCCAGACACCGGCTGCACCGTGGGCTCGTCTGGCTCGAGCGGGCGTGAGGTTGCCACGAACACCGGGGTGTCGCTGTAGGGCCAGTCGATGCCGAAGCCGCACACGACGTCGTAGGTGCGACGCCCCATGATGATCGCAGCCGTCTGCGCCATAAAGGCGTCGTATCCGTAGTCCTCACCCGCGTGGCCATCTGGGAGCCATGAGAGGTCGTCATCGGGGCCGGCGATGAAGCCGTCCTGTGACGTTGCGATGAATGCGCGAACTCCTGTGACCATTTGCGCAGCGTATGACACGGGGACTGACCCCGGGCGGGGTCTGACCCCATTGTGGTTTCGGGGGGTACGTCTGCAACGGGGGCTGTGAGCGGGATGCCGTTGCTACCGTCAAACAGTGCCCGATAAGCCGCTCGTCATTGCCCTGTGCCCCGACCTGATGATGCGCTCGCGCATCGAGAGCGGGCTCGACATCGCCGGGTACCGCCTGCGAGTGGTTGGCGGCCCCGTGCGCCTGGCCGAGGCGCTGGCGGAGGAGACGCCTGCCTGCCTGCTCATCGACCTCGAGGCCGGTGACGACGCCATCGCACTCATTGAGCGCCTCTGCACCGACGACTCCACCCGCGACATCCCGCTTGCCGCATTCGCCGGCCACACGCGTGAGGACCTGATCGACGCGGCACGCGAGGCGGGCGCCAACCCCGTGGTCGCCCGTGGGCAGGCCGCTATGGGCCCGGGGAAGGTCGTCACCAACGCCATCGCTGCTCGCACCGAGTAGGCGCCCACACCACTAGGCTTCTGCCTCGTGAGGAACGCCGATTTCTATCTCCCGGCCCTCCAGCAGGGTGTCGTCGTATTCGACGGCGGGATGGGCACGCAGATCCAAGCACGGGACCTCACCGCCGATGACTACGGCGGGGGGGCGCTTGAGGGTGCCGTTGATTACCTGTCGCTCACCCGCCCGGATGTGATCGAGGAGATTCACCGCTCGTACCTCAACGCCGGCGCACAGGCAGTTGAGACCAACTCATTCCAGGCCACCGCCATGCGCCTTGAGGAGTGGCGGCGACCCGATGGCGGCAATTTGGCCGAGTTCGTCACCGACATCAACGTGGCCGCAGCCGCAAACGCCCGCCGCGCATGCGACGACTACGAGGCCGCAGACGGCATCCCCCGCTTTGTCATCGGCTCTATCGGTCCCACCGGCATGCTGCCGGGCACTGATGACCCGAAGCTGTCGGGCATCACCTTCGATGAGCTGGCCGAGCAGATCCGCACCCAGGCCAAGGGCCTGATGACGGGCGGCGCCGACGTGCTGCTCATCGAAACCCAGCAGGACATCCTGGAGACCCGCGCCGCCATCTACGGCATCCGCCTGGCCTTTGAGGACATGGGCACCTCGGTACCCATTCAGGCGCAGGTCGCCCTCGACCAGACCGGCCGAATGCTGCTGGGAACCGACGTCGGCGCCGTGGTGACCATCCTCGAGGGGATGGGCGTGGACGTGATCGGCACCAACTGCTCCGTTGGCCCTGAGCACCTTCGCGAGCCGATCGCCTACATGTGCACGCACTCCACCAAGCCCATCTCGGTGGTGCCAAACGCCGGCCTGCCCCGCAACGTGGGCGGCGTGGCGCACTACGATCTCGACCCCGACGGCATGGCCAAGCAGATTGCCGCCATGGTTGCCGACTTCGGCCCCAACGTGGTGGGTGGCTGCTGCGGAAGCACCCCCGACCACATCCGCGCCATCGTCGATGCGCTGAAGGATGTGGTCCCGCACAAGCGCCCGGTCGTGCCCAACACGCCGCGTATCGCCAGCGCCATGCGCACCGTCGATCTTGGGCAGGAGCCCCGCCCCACCATCGTGGGCGAGCGGGTCAACACGCAGGGCAGCCGCAAGATCAAAGAGATGATCCTCGCCGACGACTACACGGGCGCGCTTGCGGTCGCCCGCGAGCAGGTGGAGTTTGGCGCCCACGTGCTTGATGTATGCGTGGCCCTTACCGAGCGCGTTGACGAGGCCGATCAGATCGCGATCCTCACCAAGAAGCTGGCGATGGGCGTTGAGGCCCCGCTCATGATCGACAGCACCGAGGCCGACGCCGTTGAGGCCGCCCTTGCCGCCTATCCCGGCCGCGCCATCGTCAACTCCATCAACATGGAGAACGGTCGGGTGAAGATCGACCAGGTAGTGCCCATCATCAAGAAGCACGGCGCAGCCGTCGTCGCCCTGACCATTGACGACGTGATCGGCATGGCCAAGACCGGCGAAGAGAAGCTGGGCATCGCCACCAAGATCCACGACATCGTGTGCGGTGAGTACGGCCTCGACCCGGGCAGTCTCATCTTCGACGCCCTCACCTTTACGCTGGCCACCGGTGAGGAGGAGTACCGCTTCTCGGGCGCCGCCACCATTGAGGGCATCCGCCTCATCAAGCAGCACCTTCCGGGCGTGTTCACCAGCCTCGGGGTAAGCAACGTGTCGTTTGGTCTGGGGTCCGCCGCGCGCGCCACGCTCAACAGCGTGTTTCTTACCCGTGCCGTTAATGCCGGCCTCGATCTCGCCATGATCAACCCCACCCACATCCGGCCCATGGGCGAGATCCCGGCCGACGAAGTGGAGATGGCCGACGACCTCATCTTCGGGCGCCGCGAGGATGCCCTGCCCCGGCTCATCGAGCGGTACGAGGGTGTGGAGGCCCAGGAGGCCCCCGACCCCACCGCACGCTTTAAGGACATGCCGCCCGACGAGGTGATCTTTGAGCGCATCCTTCACCGGGTGCCCGAAGGCGTTCAGACCGACATCGACGCATCCCTTGACCAGCGCGGCGGGCGCACCAACGACCCGGCGATTGAGTTGCTCAACACGGTGCTGCTGCCCGCCATGAAGGAGGTTGGCGACCGCTTTGGCCGCGGCGAGCTCATCCTGCCGTACGTGCTGCAGAGTGCCGAGGTGATGAAGAAAAGCGTGGCCTACTTGGAGCAGTTCCTCGACCAGGTGGAGGGCTACACCAAGGGCACCGTGGTGCTGGCCACCGTGTACGGCGACGTACACGACATCGGCAAGAACCTTGTGGGCACCATCCTTAAGAACAACGGCTACACCGTGCACGATCTGGGCCGTCAGGTGCCGGTCACGGCCATCATCGACGCCGCCGAAGAGCACAACGCCGACGTGATCGGCGTCTCCGCACTGCTGGTGAGCACCAGCAAGCAGATGCCGCTCTTGGTGCAGGAGCTGGCGGCTCGCGGCCGGGATTACCCGGTGCTTATCGGTGGCGCAGCAATCAACAAGCAGTTTGGCTGGCGCACGCTCATGCTTGAGAGTGGCGACCCCTACGGCCCGGGCGTGTTCTATTGCAAGGACGCCTTCGACGGGCTGGACGCGGTTGACCGCCTGCAAAACCCGGACGACCGCCCGGTGTTCGTGCAGGAGCGCCTGGATCAGGCCCGTGACGCGGCGACAAAGGCCACCGAAGTGGCGTCGCGCCCGCGCCCCACTGCCGAGCCGGTCGTCATTGACGAGGCTCCGGTACCCGAGCCCCCGTTCTGGGGTCCCCGGCGCGTGGGGGACTTCGACCTCGACGAGATGTTCGCCCGCATGGACGAGCGCTCGCTCTACAAGATGTCGTGGGGTGGCCGGGGGCAGGACGACGCCGAGTACGAGCGCATCGTGCGCGATGAGTTCCTGCCGCGCCGGACGGCCATGGAGAAGTCGTCCATCGCCGACGGTTGGATCGTGCCTCGCGGCACCTATGGCTACTTCCCGGCCAACCGCGACGGCAACGACGTGGTGGTGTTTGACCCCGACACGGGCGAGGAGACCGCGCGCTTTGACTTCCCCCGTCAGGACGAGGGCCGCCTGCTGTGTCTGGCCGACTACCTGCGACCCATCGAGAGCGGCGTACGTGACGTCATCGCCCTGCAGGCGGTCACCGTTGGGCAGGAGGCCACCGAGTACCTCGACCGCCTTCAGGCGGAGGAGGAGTACACCGAGGCCTACTTCGCCCATGGCCTTGCTGTTGAGGCCGCCGAGGGAATGGCCGATCTGGTGCACGCGCGTATCAAGCGTGAATTGGGCCTGGGCTCCGATCAGGGGCGCCGCTATTCGTGGGGCTACCCGGCCTGTCCCGACGTCGAGCAGCACGCCGACGTGCTGCGCCTGCTCGCGCCGTTCCCCCACGAGATGGGCATGGACCTCACCAGCGCATTCCAACTGACCCCGGAACAGAGCACCGCGGCCATCATCATGCATCACCCGCAGGCCACGTACTTCTCGGCCCGCCGCCGCAACCGCCTGCCTGAGGACGCCCCCACCGGCTGATGCCCCGTCCCGGGATGCGCGGCCGGACATGGTGCGGACCGCGCATTTGTGGAGACAGGGTTCCCAACCATGCGCTTGCTCATCCGTGAGTCGCAGCGCATTGCGCGCGAGCCGCTCACTCGGCCTCGTTGGTCGCGTGCCACTGGCACGGGCAATGATCTTGGGGGAAGCGAGGCATGTGGTCGATCTGCACCCGCTATGGCGTCAGGCCGAGATGGCCATCCGAACGTTCATGGCCGAGGCGCCTTCGCAAACTCCGGCTGATCAACCATCTCCGGCTGATGCGGCACCGGGCGCCTGAGGAGGTCGCCGGGGCGCGCAAGTTGCCCCTCGGCCCACATCGCGGCCATGCCCACCCGCAGAAACCCCATCACCAGGCCGGGATACATCACGTACCGGGCATCCCACCGGGGAAAGAACTTCTCGGTGAATTTCTCCAGCCGTTTCACCTGAAACCAGCGGTCGACAAAGCGCAATGTGTGGTTAAGCGCCCGCTGCGTTGAGGTGTCCTGCTCCCGGAAGTACCGGCCGCCGGTCACGAAGTTAAGTGATACATCCTCAACACCCTCGTCGCGGAACCGGGTAATCGCCCGCACCGTGAGAAACTCCATGAGCCCGTTGGGGGTCTCGGGTGCACGCAACTGCATCGCCAGCGACTGGGTGCGGCCACGGTACCCGGGAATGAAGTGGATGACTCCCGCGAGTGCGCCATCGGGGCCGCGAGCGATCGCCACCCACGAGGGCTGGCCACCCGGGTCTTCCACGCGGTCGTATGCCATTGAGAACCCGCGCTCAGCCTGGCCACCACGGCATGCGCGATGGAAGTTCGCAACCGCGGCCCGGTCGGTGGTGCCCAGATCGCGCACACGCACCAGGTCGGCAGTGAACCCCTCGCGCTCGAGACGGGCCACCGACTGACGGACCTTGCGGATGGCGCGACCCTCCAGCGAGAAGGTGCTGGCCTCCACCGTGGCCTCGTCACCCAGATAGAACGCGCGAAGACCCACGTGTCGCCAGAGGGGTCGCATGGTGTCGGACGCGGCCATCACGCCAAACAGCAAGCCATGACGCTCGGCGGTATCGGCAGCCTTCTGTGCCAGCCCGGGCAGCGCGTCGGGATGCCCCACTGGGTCGGCGGCCACCAGAAACACACCCGACTCCACCCGGTACGACAGCACCGCGTCACGATCGTCCGAGAACATCCAGTGGTGATCGGCTCGCAGCAGGAACGATGACAGGCTGCCGCTGTCGTGACGGCTCACCAGATCACCAACGCGACGGCGCGAGGCCGCCGTCTGCGGGTCGGGGGTGAATGGCGGGCGCCGCATGAGCGGTGCCAGCACCATCACCAGGGCGATGATGCTCACCAGGGCCAGGGCCTCCGGCAGCCAGTGGAAGGTGGCCGGGAAGTCGGCCGGGCCGGCGCGCCAGGTGAGCAGAGCAAATGCCTCGCGCAGCACGTCTCCACCGCTGATGTCGGGCACGGCGTCGCCGCGTGCCACCACGATGGCAAGCACACCAATGACGAGTGATCCCACCGCCACAAACGGGATACGACGAACCGACTGCCGGATAGCGGCGGGTGCCGGCATCACCGGGAAGGCGCCGCGTGCGAGGTACAGAAGCACGGCCAGCACACCACAGGCGATGCCGTCGGCCGGGCGTCGCTCTCCCACCATGGTGACGGCCATCACGCCCAGCAGCGACACGGCGATTGCAAGTGCGGCGCGGCGACGCTGGGTAAGCGCCCAGCCCAGCCCGAGCATGAGCGCGGCGACGGGTGCGGCCAGGGCATGGGCCCACGGAGCGGCACGCTGGGGCACCAGTCCCGCGAGCACCTCAAAGTGCTCGGCCATGCCCGACCACACGACATCAGCAAGATTGGCCACCGCGATTGCGACGACAACCAGCCCGATAGTCGTGGGCAGAGACCTCTGCAGCGCCACACGGGCGCGTCGTACGGGGGTCACCATTACTTCATCAGGTTAGACGCCGGGTGGGAGTTTCCCGCACGTTCCCGATCTCAATCAGTATCGAATTGCTCTTTCGCCAGCCACATGCGGGCCATGCGAGCTCCCTCAGCCATGGCCCGCAACTTGGCCTCCACCACACCCTCAGGCATATCCGACAGGTCTGGAGCCGCCACCCACAGAGCCGACGGCGACCCCCGGCGTGCCGCCATGAGCACATCACGCGCCACGTCGTTGGCGTTCTCGGCCGGCGCGTCAGCGGCCACGGGAATCACCAGCAACTCGTCGGAGCGAAATGCGTAGGCCCCATGGGGAGCCACTCCATCCATCATCACGATGCCCGCTCCTGCCGCCACGAGCGCCTCGGGATCTCCCGCCCGGGCAAGCACCGGCCGGTGCGGCACGGCGGCCACGGCTGCGCGGATCAGTTCGGAATCGTCCACGGCAGCGCCGGTGGTGATGACGTCCATCCCCAGCAGTTCAAGCCGCCTGGCCCAGTTGCCAGGTTGCGGCAGGGGGCCGAGGGCCACTGTGGCCAGCACGGGAACCTGAGTACCAGTGGATTGCAGCTCGTCGCGACGCATTGCGGCGACGCTATCAGCGGGACGAATGGCCCACTGCTCCTTGGTGATTCCCGCCGAGGAAACGGGTACGTTTCACGGATCGCGAATCGGGTCGCGCCCCTCGCGGACGAGAAACCCCACCGGAGGGATTGGATGAGCAACGGCAACGGGCCGGTCGGACTGAATTCACACCGTGTTACGACGTCGGGAACCATCCACTGGAACCCCACAACCGAAGAGCTCTACGAGCACGCACTCCGTCGTGATGAAGGCGTGATCTCCGACGGTGGTCCACTGCTGGTGAACACGGCACCCAACACGGGTCGTTCGCCCAAGGACAAGTTCACGGTGAAGGAGCCCGGCTCTGAGGGCCGCGTGTGGTGGGGCCCCAACCAGCCCATCGAGCCCGCGCACAACGACGTATTGCGTGGCGACCTGGCAGCCCACCTCAGCGACGGCCGCGAGCTGTTTGTGCTGGACGCCTTCGCCGGCGCCCACCCCGAGCACCGCCTGCCGCTGCGTCTGGTCAGCGAGAGCGCATGGCATGTGCTGTTTGCCCGCACCATGTTCATCCCGGCAACGCCCGACGAGATCAGGGTGCACGATCCCAAGGCCGTCATCCTGCACGCGCCGACATTCGATGCCGACCCGGCAACGCACGGCACCGACTCGTCCGGCTTCGTCACGCTCGACCTGACCAAGCTCGAGATCCTCATCGGCGGCACCAAGTACGGCGGTGAGATCAAGAAGTCGATCTTCACCCTCATGAACGACCGCCTGCCCGAGACCGGCGTGCTCAGCATGCACTGCTCGGCAAACGTGGCCGACGACGGCCGCGTGGCGGTGTTCTTCGGCCTGTCTGGCACCGGCAAGACCACGCTCAGCACCGACCCCGAGCGTCAGCTCATCGGTGACGACGAGCACGGCTGGGCCGACGACGGTGTGTTCAACATCGAGAACGGCTGCTACGCCAAGATAATCAACCTCTCGGCCGAGGCCGAGCCGGAGATCTTCTCCACCACCACGCACTTCGGCACGGTGGTGGAGAACGCGGTGATGAACCCCGACACCCGGGTGCTCGACCTGGATGACGACTCCATCA
>SYFI01000046.1 GCA_005800465.1 Actinomycetota bacterium
AATTCCGGGATGACGCGGTGAAAGGTGAGGCCGTCGTAGAAGCCCTGCTTCGAGAGGAACACGAAGTTGTTCACGGTCTTGGGCGCCTGCTTTGGGTCAAGGGCGATGGTGATCTCGCCCTTGGATGTCTGCATGGCAGCCGTGTACGTGGCGTTGGCGTCAATGGACATCGCGGGTGCTGCGGCCCACGTTTTCGCGCCTGATGCAGGCGCAGCAGCAGACGCCGTGGTGTCGGCCGGGGTTGATGCGGAGTCGGATGAGCCGCAACCTGCGAGCACGGGGAGTGCGGCGATGCCGACAATGGCGGTGGTGAAGATCAGTCGTTTCATGGCAGTGAGGATACCTGTCGTGAATGCGTTGCTCTCGTACGAAGGTCTCGAAGTGCGCGCCCGGCGCCCGGTACTGCTCTCGCAGTGATGACCGGATACACCACCGCGCTGGCTGCATGCTGCCAGCGCGCAACGGCCCGTCGTGCATGCGACGAGCGAGGTGACGATGGTCGCGGTGTACCCGCATCGATCATCCATGGCGGGCGGGCTGGCATCATTTCAAGTGGCGGCTGAGGCCGGGTGGGGAAACTGACAGCTGTTGTGAAACCAGCGGTATCGACGAGGAATTGGATCATGGACAAGCTCTATCGACGCGGTGTCCTCGCCGTGGTGGCCCTAGCGGCCGCTACCGCTGTGGTGCCGCAGGCGTTCGCCCATACGGGGCTCAAGTCTGTCTCACCGGCCAATGGGGCCACGGTCAAAGCCCTGCCGGGGTTCGTGAAGATCACGTTCTCAGAGCCCATCGGGTCGGTGATCTCCGTTCGCCTGATGGATGCGAAGGGCAAGGACCACGTGGTAACCGCGGGCCTTGACCCGCGGAATGCCGCACGGGTGGTCGCAAAGACCACCAGCTCTGCTGCCGGTACCTACACGGGGACGTGGTCGATCGTGGCGGATGACGGACACAAGGAGACCGGCAAGTTCCGGTTCACCGTGAGGAAGTAGCAGCGGTCAGGCGGGGGCTGGTGCGCCGGCCCTCGCATTGCTGCCCCACCAGGCCATGACCTGGGCGATGATCACGGCGATGGCGGCAACCCATCCCCAGGCGGGGATGAGGAGCACCATCGGAAGGCCGACCAGCGCCACCGCGGATGCGATGAACTGATCGAGTTGCCATGGCACCGAATCGGCCACCATGAAGGCCATGCACATTGGAATGCCGATGATCGCCACGGTACCGAGGACGGCAAAGGCGCCGGGCAGTCCCAGCACGAACCGCGCCACGAGATCGCCGACGGCGAGCACGAGGAGGACGATGCGTCGCGTTCTCATCGCGCTGGCCCGGTAAAGCGATCACGGGTGCGGCCTGCAGCATCGATGAAGGCGTAGGCCACGCGAGTGTCAGCAACGTCGACGCGCAGGGTGCCAAACACCGCCAGCGAGCGCACGGCATCACTGCTGACCGGTGTGAACTCGTCGCCGTCGGATCGCGGGGCGCCACCGGTGCCCACTGTGAGGCACAGCACGCCAGCGGTGGCGCGGCGCTCATATCGGTGGTTATGGCCGCTGAGGACGGCTGCAACTCCTGCGGCGCGCACCACCGGGAGGATGGGGTTTTTGGCCGCCGGTGGACGGTGGACGATGACGAACCGGGCATCGGCCCCGGCGGTGGCAGCCAGTGCGGTACGCAGGAATGGCAGGTCGTCGGGGTCGGCCTCCACGCCAAGGGTGATGAGTGCGATGCGACCGTAGCGCTGCACACTGCGGTCGCCGCCTGCCGGCCAGCCGAGCGTGTCAGCCAGCGCCTTGCCACCTTCCCAGAGGGTGTCGTGGTCGCCCACGACCCCGAGGAGCGGCCCCTGCGCCAAGAGCGGGCGCAACGGGCGAAACAGATTGCGGTCAAACAGCACGGGCGCGGCGGTCAAGTAGACGTTGTCGCCGAGCGACGCGGTAAACGCGGGGGCCTGTGCCGCCGACACACGCGCCACTGCCCACTCATCCTCGCCACCCGCGCCGTAGTCGCCAAAGGTGATGAAGCGCACCGGTGCACCGGCAGCGGTGGGTGGTGTGGTGACTGATCCGAAGGCGCGCGCCTGGTCGCCCACACTTGCAACCCAGCCGTAGCGCGTACCGGGAGTCAGACCAGTGAGCACGCCATCACGGGCGGTGAGTGTGCGTCCATCGGGTGTGGTGGCCCGCACGGTCACGGTCGTGCCGGCGGGAGCATCCCACGCGATACGTGCCCGGGTGGTCGCAACCGATGCAACCCATGGACCGCGGGTAAACGGATCGGGCTCGGTGGGAAGCACGAATCGCATCCAGTAGAGGACGATCGCAAGAATGAGGATGATCAGCACGCCAACCGCAATGGCTGCGGCAATGAGCCAGCGCCGGAGGCCCCGTTCGCGGCGAGTGAGTGCGGTGTCGGTCATGCCGGGGGAGTCTCGCACTGGCGACGCAGCGGGGAGAGGGAGTTCGGTGACATTCCAGGTGAATGCTGCTGCGCGCGATGGGCCAGCGGCCATTACGCTAAGTAAATGAGCACCCGCACTGGATGGACATTCACTGGCATCGTGGCCGCCATCGCCATCCCCATTATCAGTGTGGTGGGGGCGATCGCCGCCGCCATTGTGCTGACCCTCACCTGACCGTCGTGGGAGAAGTGCCGTGATGAAAGGAACGCGGGAATGGCGATGAGCGAAGAGGGCTTCTGGATTGACCACGTCATCTACGGCGTGGTTGACGTCGATGTCGCGTGCGAGCGTCTGCGGGATGAATTCGGACTTGGTTCGGTGGCTGGCTCGGAGCATCTCGGCGGGACCACCAATCGCATCGTGCCGCTCGGCCCCGAGTGCTTTCTCGAGATCCTCGGAATCGGCGACACCGCGAAGGATGACGGCGCGTGGCTGGAGGCCACCCTTCAGGGCCGGGACCAGATGCTGTGGTGGTGTCTCGGCGTGCAGGATGTGGACGACACCGCAGAGCGGCGCGGCCTGCCCATCCGTGCCGGGCAAGCACGTACGGACGACGCCGATGAGCTGGTGTTTCGGAGCACCGGTATGCCGCAGTACCCGCTGCCATTTTTTCTCACGCTGAACGGTGACCCGGCCGTACGCGCGCGGGTGAACGCCGCCCGGTACGAGGCTGCTGGCCACACGTGTGCGCCCACCGGTTATACGTTCGTCGAGGTCGGCGACTTCGCACCGGTGCTGGACGGCTGGCTGGGGCCCGACCACGGGCTGCCGGTGCGCTACGAGCCGGTGACAGGTCCGGGCATCCACGCCTGCGGCATCGCCACTGCTGGCGGCGAGATCATCCTGCGCTGAGCAGGGTTCTCTGGATTCCCCAGAAGAGCCTGACGTGCCCCACGCTCAGGAACTCGCCGGGCTCCCCACCATGCGCTTCTCGCCCTTGTGCGGGAAGTGCCCGAGAAAAGGCATGGACGTCGGTGTCGTGAAGCACATCGAGGATCTCCGCCGGCCCCCGGTGCGACTCCCCGTCGCGAATCGGGTTTATAACGGGACCGGTCGGAGGGGGAGTGCACGCAGAACACACCGAGAGGGCCTCTTCTGGAGTCCCTCCTGGAGCCGCGTTTGAGCACTTGAACCGATGGTCTGTACAGGTGGCAAGTGGGCTCGGGTACAGAATCGCCACGTATGGGGACGTTGCGCGAACCTTTGTCTGGGATAGCCGTAGGAATACGGCTATCCACTTAGCCCTGAAGCCTCGGCCACCGCGCGCTCCGCCAGGGGCACCAGTGACGTGACGGCATCGACGACGCTGATTGCCGCGCTGACCGTTAGGTAGATGCCGATCTCATCAGGGAGATCCCCGATCTCATCCTCCTTGGCGGCATCG
>SYFI01000047.1 GCA_005800465.1 Actinomycetota bacterium
CAATCAAGGCGAATCCCCAGCGTGTCAAGGAAGTCAACCAGGAGATCGAGCAGATGGGTGCCAAGGTCATCCAGCAATGGGCGGTCCTCGGTCCCTATGACTTCGTGAACATCGTCGAAGCACCGGACGAGAAGGTCATCGCCCGTGTTTCGGTCGAACTCGCCGCCCGTGGCACAGCGCATTTCCAGACGCTGACCGCCATCCCGGTGGACGAGTTTCTCGCGCTCCTCAAGTAATCGCATGCGCGGCCGCCGTGGCGGACTGATAATCGGCGTGGGGCTTGTGGGCCTCGCGGCGTCCCCAATTGCCGCACCCGTGCGTGAGGCCGTGCGGGTGCGCATCGAACGCATACGCCGGCGCTCACCCGACCCGGTGGCGCCGTTCCATGAGGCCCCCTGCTACGCCCCGCCACCCGGGGGCGATGTCCCGGCCGACCCGGCCGGCGGCTAGTCGATGGCGGATGGCCCCTTCACGTGGGAGGTGCTCATCCCGGCGCATCGCATCGTCGTCGGGCTGCTCGGAGGCGAGGTAGTGGAGAGCCGTGCGTCGTCGTCGGCTGGCACCTTCGCCGCGTACCGGAAGTTGGAGGGTGCCGTGCCGGGCATGATCGCGTGGCCCAACACCGTCCTGCTTACCGGTCCTGAACCGATCGTCGTCGACCCGGGTTACCAGATGCAGGGCGACATGCTGGCCGGGGTCCTTGCCGCGCGAGGCATTCCCTCGGAGTCAGTGAGCTCGGTGATCATGACCCAACTGCATTCCGACCACCTGTCGGCTCTGCCCCATCTGTCCGGGGCCACTGAGGTATGGGTGCACGAGTACGAGATCGATACGGCACATGCACACCACCAGCGGGGAATCCTTGACGAGGCCCCCATCAGGGTGATGACGGGCGATGCCGGAGAGATCCGCCCCGGCCTCACATGGATCCATACCCCGGGACATGCGCCGGGGCACATCGCGGCAATTGTCGAGTGCATTGATGGACGCGTGGTTATCGCCGGCGACACCCTCGGCCCTGACCCCGAATGGTTTGACGACATGAACCCGCCCGAGGGCCTTGACGAGCGCGAGGATCACCTCCGGGCGTTCGAGGCCATCCGGGCCCTTGCACCGGCAATGGTGGTGCCGGGCCACAACCCACCGTTCCGCCTGCCGTAGCCGGGCACCCGCTGCCGGTGGGAGGGATGCGGTGAGTATTGACGAATCGGGATCAGATGGATCTCCGTGAAATCACCCGTGAGCAAAAAATGCTGGGCGCAGCGATCGCCATGCTTCTGTTCATCGTCTCGCGGTTTTTGAAGTGGCAATCGGTGGGGCCCTTCTCGGGCTCCGGTACCGACATCGGCTCGTGGCCCATTGCCATTATCCTGGCGCTGGTCGATGGGGGTGTGCTCGCCGCAGAGGCGCTCGGGATTGATCTGCCGGGCCGTTTTCAGGTCACCAGTCTGGCGGCGTATCTCATGTCGCTGCTGGTCTTCTACGTCATCGTGTTCATATTCGCGATCGACGGACCCGCGTACGGCATCTGGCTCGCACTCATCTTCGCCGTTGTGGGCCTCGCGCTGGCGCTCTCGCTGCACCGGGCCGACGCTCGGTAACACCGTGGATGGCGCGCCGTACGCGCCGGTACACTCGCGGTATCCCGCAGATGTCCGATCGCGAGGGGAAGTCAGCTGTCACGGTTCGCCGCACTTGAGAGATCCGAGTTGCTCGCTGCCATCATTGGCGGGCTGTGGATCGGCAGTCTGTTCCTGCCATGGTTTGGCACGGGCGATGCATCGATCACCGGCTGGAGCCTCATCGATTCGTCATGGCTCGCACTCGTTGTGGTTGCGGTGGCCGCGGCGCTCATGCTGCTTGATGCTGTGAGCATCGACGGATTCCGCGCACTGCCGGTGCCGGCGATCGCCACGTTCCTCGCACCCATCGGTCTCTTCTACACCGCCCTGTTTCTCATCGCGGGCGATGACATCCGTTACGGCGCGTGGACCGCGCTCGGCCTGTCGGCGGGATTCGTCGTCCTGTCGGCCGGGGCATGGACCATCGACCGACGCGGTTAGCGCGAAAGGCCTCTCGTGAACTATCTCAAGTCAATGGATCGTCGTGAGCGCATGCTCGCCATCGCCATCCTCAACGGCGTGTTCATCATCACCATGTTCTTCGAGTGGGGCGGCGGCGGGCTTCGCGCATGGGACGCCGACGCATCGTGGCTGGTGTTCGTCGTGGCACTCATCGCCGGACTCATGGCGTTGGCGGATGCCTTTGATTACGAGGTACCGCGCATGCCGGGCACTGGGGTGATGGCCTACCTCACGTCGATCACGCTCTGGTACGTGGTGTTTTCGCTGATGGACATCCATGACCAGTCGTGGGGCATCATCGCGTCGCTCATCGTCGCGGCACTCTCAACTATCGTCGCCACAATGACCTGGTACGCGGACCGGAGTGGCTCCTAGGCAGTACCATTTTTTGGGAATCGACGCCGAGGAGGGGGAACCATGGGATTGATGGACAAGGCAAAGGAAGCCGCAAAGGCTGCCGAGGCCGCCGCACGCAGTGCTGCGAGCGATGCCCGTGACAAGGGCGACGAGTTGATGCTGAAGCGCAAGGTCAACGCACTGGCCGAGGAACTGGGCCACGTGACCTACCGCCAGCACGACGGACTCACCGACCTCGAGGGCGAGGCCAATCGCCTGGTCGGCGAGATGCGCGCGCTCTACGTCGAGATCGAGGCAATCAAGGGCCCGGAGTCCTGATTCGTGTGATCCCGGGCGTGGAGGGGCACATTGCCTGACCTCACGGCCCCGATCGTCAACTGGGCGACCGACATGATCGGGTCGTATGGCATCACTGCGGTATTCCTGCTCATGGTGCTGGAGAGTGCCTGCATACCCGTCCCCAGCGAGGCGATCATGCTGTTTGGCGGTTTTCTCGCCGGACAGGGCAAGGTCACCTTCATCGGTGTGGTGACGGCGGGCGTGCTGGGTAATCTCGTTGGCTCGTGGATCGCCTACTGGGTGGGCCTCAAGAAGGGTCGCGACTGGGCGCTTCGCTGGCACTGGCTGCACATCACGCCCGAGCGCCTCGACATGGCAGATCGCTGGTTCGAGAAATACGGATCGTGGGCGGTGCTCATAGGGCGCGTCCTGCCGATCGTCCGCACCTCATCTCACTCCCCGCAGGCATTGCGCGCATGCCGTTCTGGCGCTTCAGCATCCTCACGTTTATCGGTTGCATCCCGTGGGTGACCCTGCTCGCATGGCTCGGCCTGCTTGTGGGCGACAACTGGGAGGCCGTGCAGCAGAAGCTGCACTACTTCGACTACGCGGTGGCTCTGGTCATCATCGGCGGCATCGTGTGGATGGCGCTGCGGTACCGCTCGCGTCGGGCCGCGGCCGGCAGTACGGGGAGCTGACCTGGCGATGACGGCATTCGCCTGGATCATCGCGCTCATCGCGCTGGGCGTGGCCACGTGGGCCATCATCTTCGCCCGCCGCGCCGCGGAATCTGCCGGGGATCCCGTGGCCCCGGGTCCCGTTGCGGATGATCCCCACGACGAGGCCCGGCTGTTGGCCGTGTTCGCGGCGCTGCCGGTGGCCAGCGTGCGTGTGGATGCGGCCGGGATCATCACTGCTGTGAACCCGGCCGCGCTCACCACTTTCCCATTCCTTGACGACGGGCTGGGAATTCTTAAGGCCTTTGGCGACCACCAACTGTCCGCCCGGGTGCGTGACGCTGTGCGCACCGGCGACCCCGCGCGGTTCGACCTGCGTCTCTTTGTGGAGGGGCGCCGCACGTTCAGGGTGACCCTTGCCCCATTCGATGTGGAGGGCGAGCGCGAGGTGCTCATTACGCTCACCGACACCAGCGAGGCCACCGCGTACCAGGAACTGCGCTCCCAGTTTGTGACAAATGTGTCGCACGAGCTGCGCACTCCACTCACGGGACTTCGCGGAATGCTTGAGGCGCTCGAGGACCCGGAGATGCCGCTTGAACTGCGCGACGACTTCGTACGTCGATCACGGTTGGAGGCCGAGCACCTGGAGGCGCTCATCGACGACATCCTGTTTCTGTCGGAGATTGAGGCAGCGCAGGGCGATCCGCTGGGAGAGCGCAGCGACGTGGCGTCGGTCGCGCCCAAGGTGATCTTCGTTCTCGAGGGTGAGGCGGGCGAGCAGGGTGTGACATTGATCAATGAGATCGGCGAGCCCATGTGGACGCCGCTCACCGATCGCATGACGCTGATGGTGGTGCGGAACCTGCTGGAGAATGCGGTGCGGTACGCGGGCCCCGGTGCCACTGCGGTGCTGCGCGCCCGGCGCGTGGGAGACTGTGTGGCCATCGAGGTGGAAGACAACGGGATGGGGATCGCAGAGAAGGATCTTCCCCACGTGTTTGAGCGCTTTTACCGGGCAGACCCATCGAGGTCACGCAAGCTTGGTGGCACGGGGCTTGGCCTGTCGATCATCAAGCACATCGCCGACCGGCTGGGGGGCGAGACCGAGATGACGTCGCGCGAGGGATTCGGCACCACCGTGCGGGTGATCGTGCCCGCAGCGGAGCCCCCGGTGACCGACGTCCCCGGTGACGATGCGGGGTATCCCGCTGCCCGCGACCGCTGGTAACGTCAAATGTATCGGGCGTCCCATCGGACGCCCTCGCCGCGTCCGGAGGCGATGCGGCGATTCGTACTCCAGGAAGGATTTGATGGGTATTCCGCTCATGGACATCCGGGCCCAGTACGCGCCACTCCGTGCGCAGCTGGATGCCGAGATCACGGACATCCTCGACACCGGCACCTTCATTCTGGGTCCCCGCGTGAAGGCGATTGAGTCCGAGGTGTCGGCGCGCCTCCAGAACCGTCCCTGCGTAGGCGTGGCCAACGGCACCGACGCCCTCGTTATCGCCCTGCAGGCGCTGGGGGTGGGTCCCGGCGATGAGGTCATTCCCACGCCGTACACCTTCTACGCCACGGCCGAGGCCATCGCACGCCACGGCGCGGTGCCGGTATTTGTCGACGTCGACCCCGATTCAGCCTGCATAGATCCGGATCTGATCGAGGCGAAGATCACCGACAAGACCAAGGTGATCATCCCGGTGCATATCTTCGGGCACCCGGCATCGATGACCACCATCCTCACCACCGCCGCCGAGACCGGTCTGTCGGTGATCGAGGATGCGGCACAGGCGTTTGGCGCCGCCGATGGCGAATGGGCCGTGGGAACCATGGCCGACGCCGCCACCATCTCGTTCTTTCCCACCAAGAACTTTCCGGGCATCGGCGATGGCGGCATGGTCGTGTGCCGCGACGCTGCGCTCGGTGACCTGGTGCGGCGCCTGCGCTTTCATGGGTCAGAGGACAAGCAGACCTTCACCGAGGTGGGGTACAACTCGCGCCTCGACGAGATTCAGGCCGCTGCCGTGCGCACGTTCCTGCCCCACGTGAATGACTGGAACGACCGCCGCCGCCAGGTGGCCGACTGGTACCGCGAGTGCGGCCTGGGTGAGCATGTGACGCTGCCGGCGGAGAAGGGCGCTGCGCGCCACATTTACCACCTGTACGTCATCCGTCACCCCGAGCGCGACCGCATACGCGAGATGCTGGTAGAGGAGGGCATCGGTGCCGCTGCGTACTACGGCATACCGATGCACCTTCAGCCGGTGTTCAAGGATCTTGGTTACTCGGTGGGCGACCTGCCGGTGGCTGAGGAGTGGGCGCGGACCGGCCTCGCAATTCCCATGCACCCCAATCTCACGCGGGAGCAGGTGGAGGAGGTCGTGGCCGCCACCGGCCGCGCTGTGTCGCGCCTGTAGGACACCGGAAGGAGGCCCGCAATCCGGGTCTGGGTCGATGTCACCAACTCTCCGCACGTGCTCATATTCCGGCCGATCATCCGGCGGCTGGAAGCACGTGGGCATGAGGTGGTCGTTACCTCGCGCGACTTCGCGCAGACCATCGGTCTGCTTGACCGGTATGGAATTTCGCACCGTCCCATGGGGGCGCACGGTGGCGGCGGGCTGAGGGGTAAGGCCCGGGCGATGACCTCACGGTCATCTGCCCTTGCCAAGATGGTGCGACAGGAGCACTTCAATCTGGCCGTGGCCCACGGCAGCACCGACCAGCCCGTGGTCGCCCGTCTCGCCGGGATCCCCCAGGTCACAATGTTCGACTACGAGTACGCCGTGGCGATGCACCACCTCAACGGCCGTTTTGCCACGCGGGTGCTGGTGCCCGATGCCATTCCCGAGCGCGCACTTGCCCGGTATGGCATCAGGTCACCCAAACTTATCCGCTACCCGGGGCTCAAGGAGGAGTACTACCTCGCCGACGAGATCCCCGATCCCTCAAGCGTGATCACCGAACTGGGGCTCGATCCGGATCTGGTGACGGTGGTGCTGCGGCCTCCTCCGGAGGTGACCCTCTATCACCGGGGAGCGTCCACTGACGTATTTGCACAGGTGGTTGATCGGCTGGAGGCGGAGCGCCCGCGGGTGCAGACGGTGGTACTGCCACGTACCCAGGACCAACGCGAGGCCCTCACCGCCCGTGGCTTCATGGTTCCTGAGCAGGCGGTCGATGGCCCCGGGCTCATCGCCGCATCCGACCTGGTGGTGAGCGCTGGCGGCACCATGAACCGTGAGGCCGTGGCGCTCGGAGTGCCGGCCTACAGCCCATTCGCCGGGCGCTTGGGCGCGGTTGACGCCCGCCTCATCGACGAGGGGCGCCTGCACCGGCTGGAGGATGCCGACGATCTGACGTTTGTGCGGCGCGAGCGCACCGCCGCACCGCCCATGCGTGACCCGGACCTGCTGCTCGAGCTCATTCTGGGTGCCCGTGACACCGCGAGACGTTCCCGCGCAGGGGATCCGGCTACCATGGGCGCCTGATGAGTGAGCGCTTCATCAGCCCCGCGTGGCGAGGGCACCTCCACCGCTTGGGACAGGTCTCATCTGACCTGGTGCTCATTTCGCTGGCGTGGTGGCTGGCATTCGTGGTGCGTTTCGACGGTGAGGTGCCGGGCCGTTACGACAAGTTGTTCCTCGTCACGCTCGGTGTGGTGGTGGGCCTGAAGATCGCGGTCTTCGTGGCGTTCCGCTTCTACACCCGCTGGTGGCGGTTTACCGGCATTCAGGATCTGGAACAGATCGTCATCGCGTGCGTGGTGGCCAGCCTGCTGGTGATCACGGTGCTCACCATCTGGCGCCCTGACGGCTTTGAGGCCGTGCCGCGCGGTGTGTTTGTGCTCGATTTCCTGTTCGCCGTCGTGCTCGTTGGTGGCATGCGGTTTGCCGTGCGATCGGTGATGGAGCGATCGGGCCGCGGTGGTGCACTGGCCAAGGGGCGCCCCGTCCTCGTATGCGGTGCCGGCTCGGCAGCCAACTCGCTTCTGCGCGACATGCGTCGAGATGCATCGCTGGGCTACACGCCCGTGGGCCTTATTGACGACGACCCGCGTAAGGCCGGCCTGCGCGTGGGTGGCGTGAAGGTGCTGGGAGCCCGCGCGGACCTTCCCCGGGTGCTGCGTGAGACCCGTGCCCGCGAGGTCATCATCGCCATGCCATCCGCACCCGGTGCGGTGCGCCGCGACATCGTCGACCAGTGTCGCGTCGCCGGTGTACGGGTGACCACGCTGCCGGGCCTGCCGGAACTGATGAACGGCGAGGTCTCGGTGCAGAAATTGCGCGAGGTGCGCGTGGAGGATGTCCTCGGCCGTGCGTCGGTGGAGATCGACATGGCCCGCGTGGCCCGGTACCTCAACGGCAAGCGCGTGCTGGTGACCGGAGCCGGCGGCTCGATCGGGTCGGAGTTGTGCCGGCAGCTGGCCACAGTGGGTCCCAACAGTTTGGTCATCCTGGACCACGCCGAGAACAATCTGTTTGAGATTGACCTCGAGCTTCGGGATCGGGGCCACTCCCCGGTGCCGGTCATCGCCGATTGCCGCGATGCCGATCTCATGGATGGTGTCTTTGCGCGCTACCGGCCCGAGATCGTGTTCCACGCCGCCGCCTACAAGCACGTGCCCATGATGGAACTCAACCCCATCCAGGCCATCGCCAACAACGCGCTCGCCACAGCCACCCTGGCCGAGATGGCCACGCGCCACGGTGTGGAGCGGGTGTGCATCATCTCGACCGACAAGGCCGTGGAGCCCCAGACGGTGATGGGTGGCACGAAGGCGCTTGCCGAGCGGGTGGTGGAGATGCATGGTGCCCATGGCGGCACCCGGTTTGCGGCCGTGCGGTTTGGCAACGTTCTTGGCTCGTCTGGTTCGGTGCTGCCCGTCTTCCGCCGCCAGATCGCCGCCGGTGGGCCGGTCACCGTGACGCACCCCGATATGACCCGGTACTTCATGACCATCCCGGAGGCCGTGCAGCTGGTGATCGAGGCCACAGGGATCGCCGAGGGCGGCGATGTGTTCGTGCTCGACATGGGTGAGCCGGTGCGCATCATGGATCTCGCCCAGAACATGATCCGGCTCTCGGGAATGGAGCCCGGACGGGATATCCAGATCGAGATCACGGGTGTGCGGCCGGGGGAGAAGCTGCACGAGGAGCTGTTCAACCTTGATGAAGAGGTGAAGCCCACCCGGTACGGGGGCATTCTTCGCGCCACACGCCCGGCCCTTGACCCCGTCGAGTTCGCCGCCCGCATTGAGCAATTGCGGCTCGTTGTGGCCACTGATAATGCACAGGCCGCATCGAAGGCGTTGTGGTCGACGTTGCGTGCGGGAAGGGACGCCATCTATTCCGGCGAACCAAAGGGCGTTCAGGCAGGCGATGAGGGGAACATCACGTGACCACGCTGGCGATTGCACGTTCGATCAAGTCCGATGCACTGCCCTCTGGGGCCGTGGGAGTACGTCCCGGCGGCCTGCTGTCGCATGTGCGCCGCCCGTGTGGTGCCCATCAGGTTGACGCCTACTGCGTCGGCCGGTCCAGCGACGGATCCGGGCTCGTGTACTGGTGTGCTGAGGGGCGCCACCACCTGACCTCTCCACGTGAGTCCGCTGGGATCCGCCGCGCGGCGTGATGTCGATCGGGCCCATCCAGGGCCCGGCGTGAGCACCGCCACGAACGTGAGCAGCCTTACGTATCACGCGCCCGACGCCCGGGATTAGGCTTCCTCCCAATGGATCTCCGTCACCTGCTCACTCTGCGCACGGTCGTGGACAAGGGCTCGTTCTCGCACGCAGCCGAGGAGCTCGGCGTGTCCCAGCCCGCGGTGTCGTTTCAGATCCGCTCCCTCGAGGAGCGTCTGGGCCAGCGACTGCTTGACCGCAGCGGGCGCCGCGTCACCCTCACCGATGCCGGCCGGGTGGTCGATGGATATGCCCGGCGCATCCTGGCGCTTGAGGATGACCTTGAGCGCGAGATCAACGAACTGACCGACCATATGACCGGACCCCTGGTGATGGGGTCATCCACTGGCCCGGGTGAACTGCTGCTGCCGCGGCTGCTCGGTGGCTTCAAGGCCGAGAACACCGACGTCGAGATCTCGCTGGTAGTACAGGACACCCAGACCGTGTGCGATCGCGTACTCGATGACGATCTGGAGCTTGGCGTGGTGGGCGCCGCCCGCCCTCACCGGGGGCTTATCTTTGAGCCCTTTGTGCGCGACGAACTGGTGGTCATCTGCCCGCCCGGTCACCCGCTTGCTGCCAGCACGCGCATCGCGCTCAGCGATCTGGCTGCGCAGCCCATGATCCTCCAACAGCGCGGGTCGGGTGTGCGGGCGGTATTGGAATCGGCATTTCGCGCGGCGGGCGTGCGCATGCGCGACATCGACGTGACCGTTGAGCTGGGCCTCCAGCAGTCGGTCCGTGCCGCCGTGCTGGATGGCCTCGGAATAACGGTCATCTCACGTCTGGCTGTTGAGCGCGACCTCGCCGAAGGGCGGCTCATTGCGGTGGACGTTGATGGCGCCGTGCTGGCTCGTGACTTTTCGCTCGTGCGCCATTCCGGGCGCACACCCAGCCGCGTGAGCGAGGGCTTTGTGGCATATGCCCGCGAGCACCTGGGCGACCTGGCACCGCCGGCATCCGGCCCGGCAGTTCCGGCCGAGCCCGGCGATTCGTAGGCTGTGGGCGTGACCGATGTACTCATCGTGGGGTCGGGGGGCGCGGGGATGAGCGCGGCGATTGCCGCCCGCGAGGCGGGCGCAACGGTGGTGCTCATCACCAAGTCGGCCCTCGGGGCGTCCAACACGGGGCGAGCGCAGGGGGGCATACAGGCGGCAATCGCCGCCGACGACAGCACGGCCGATCACTTTGATGATTCATTTGCTGCCGGGCACAGCGATGCCCGTCCGCAACTGCTGCGTACCCTTGTGGAGGGGGGCCCTGGCGCCATTGCATGGCTCGACTCCCTGGGCGTGGCATTTACGCGCGACGACGACGTGCTGCGCATCATCCGCTGCGGTGGAGCGCGCCGACCGCGCCTGTTGCAAGCCGGAGAGCGCACCGGTGCCGAGATGGTGCAGGCGCTCCGCGCAGCCGTACGTGAGAGCGGTGCTGATGTACGCGAGTCAACCGAACTCTCGGCACTCAGCCGCGATGGCGATTCATGGGTGGCCAGAGTTCGCGCGAAGGACGGCAGTGAGACGGAGATCAGCACCCGGGCCGTGGTGCTGGCGGCGGGCGGCGGGCTTGCGGGCGAGGCCGCCCGTCTTGGCCTGAAGTCCACCAACCATCCCGACGCCACGCCGGAGGTGATGGAGCTGGCGATTGCGCTGGGTGCACAGGCCGAACACCTCGACTCGTGGCAGCGGCACCCCACTGGCGCGCTGTGGCCCGCTGCGCTCGCGGGCTACGCCCTCCCCGAGACCACGCGTTCGTACGGCGCCACGCTGCACGATGTGGCTGGCGAGCGCTTTGTGGATGAACTTGCCCCGCGCGACGTGGTCGCGAATGCCATCATCCGCATTGTTGAGGAAGGGCGTGGCGCGACCGCGCCAGATGGCGCAGAGGGCGTCTGGCTGGACACGACCGCGATTGACCGGGAGAACGGAGCGGGCTTCACCGCCAAGCGTCTCGCCTACGTCCACAATCGCTACCTCCGTCAGGGGGTGGACATCACGAAGGAGCGCGTTCTGGTGTACCCGGTGCTGCACTACCGCAACGGTGGCCTCGTGATTGACGAGCAGGGCGCGACCACCCTTGATGGCGTGTTCGCTGCCGGCGAGATCACGGGCGGGGTACACGGTACGAATCGACTGATGGGCAACTCACTGCTCGACACTGTGGTGTTCGGGCGTATCGCGGGGCGATCGGCGGCACGGAGGCCACTGGCATGAGCGACGGGGCGATGGACGACGGATCGGGCGCCGAGGCGATGCCGACATTTCTCACGCTTCCGGGCAGGCCCCCGCGACCACGTCAGGCGGGCATCACGCACGTCATCGACAAGGGCTCATCACTTGCCGAGGTGGAGTCGCTGCTGCAGACCTCCGCCGAGTACATCGACATCGTCAAGCTGGGATGGGGAACCGCATACGTGCAGCCCAACCTGCGCGAGAAGATCCGCCTCTATGAGTCGGCGGATATCGCGGTGGTACTCGGTGGCACCTTCTGGGAGGTCTGTTATGTCCAGAACAAGCTCGACGACTGGCGCCGGTGGGTCACGGATCTGGGCCTGCGTCACGTGGAGGTGTCGGATGGCACGGTGAACATTCCCCACGAGCGCAAGCTCGAACACATCGCCGAACTCGCCCACGACTTCACGGTGCTGTCGGAGGTGGGCTCGAAGGACAACGATGTCGTTATTGCCCCGTATCGTTGGGTGGAGATGATCGAGGCCGAATTGCGTGCCGGCGCCTGGAAGGTCATCACGGAGGCGCGCGAGAGTGGCACCGCCGGCGTGTTCCGCGGCGATGGCGAGGTACGCATGGGTCTCATCGACGAGATCGTCCATGCGATCGACGTACACCGCCTGCTGTTTGAGGCACCACAGAAGTCTCAGCAGACCTGGTTTCTCCGGTCGTTCGGCACCAACGTGAACCTCGGCAACATCCCACCCGACGAGGTCATCCCACTTGAGACCCTGCGCCTCGGCTTGAGAGCGGACACGCTCTTCACCATGACGCCGCTCGGCCACGTGGATGGCGCGGGGATCTGACCCGGAACCTGTCGCCACCCCGGGCTGCGGCTGGTCGGGCATGATGGGCGCGTGGTGAGAAAACCCTTCGTCATCGTCGCGGCACTGCTCGCGATCGGCTCGGCCGCACAGGTCGCCCTCGCGCGTCCCATGGGGCGAGTATTCGACTGGAGCCATGAGCTCAACCAGGAGGAACTCCCGCGCTGGAACCCAAAGAAGCCGCCTCCCATCCGAGCCGCCACGTGGTATCGCACGGTTGACGCGATGCTTCATACGGCCGGCGAGAACGGCCTGTGGTTCAGCGGGTTCGGCGCGCTTCCCTTCGACATCCCAATTGCACCAACCGAGCCGCACGCGTGGCGCAACCCCGGCAACTTCCAGCGTCAGTACGCCGCCACGGGGCTCTCATGGGACGCCAACGTGGAGGCCCGGGCCGCCAAGGAGGCGCTGTGCATCTACCCGCGCGTGCCGAAGCGCTGTCGCCCCACCGGAACCGTGTTTCAGCGGGAGACCGACGCGCCGACGCGCCGCATGTCGCTGCTTGACCCGACGTATCGCGCCTCGGCGCTCAAGGAGATCCGGCGCACCGTGCCGGGGCTTGTGGGAAAGCCCTACGTCTGGGCTTTTACGGGGTCGGACGAGCCTCAGGTGGTGCTGCCCAAGGGCCGCGCGGCGACGACGAGCGCGGTGTGGCGCCGTCAGCGGGCGCAGATCAAGGCTGATTTCGGATGGGGCCCGCCCAGCGCGTCGGCAAAGCGCACCCCGTCATCGCTCGCGAGGCTTCAGTGGCTGGCCTACTCGCGGTGGACCAGCCGCGAATTCTTTGCCATGAAAGCCGAGCAGGCTGCAGTCATCCACCAGCTGGCACCCGGTTCGCGCGTGGTGCCAAATAACTACGGCTTCATCGACGGTTTCATGCCGTGGGACTACACGGCCCTCGGCGGGTTTGCCGATGTGGTGGAGGGCGACCCGTATGTCTCGTACGCCGAGAAGGACGACCCGGGCCGCGGCCGCTACAACCCCGGCTTCGGCGCCAAATTCCTCTCCGACCTCACAGGCAAGGAGACGCGCATCATCGTGCAGGCGTTCAGGTACTCGGGCTACATGCCGGTGGCCGCCGATCTGGATGCATGGGCGGGGCAGGCACTGCGCGCCGGCGCCACCCATATCAGCCTGTTCGCGCTTGGAAATCCGCGCTTCACCAATCGGCCCCTGTACGACGGCATGCTGTCGTTGGCCTCACGCCTGAAGGGCGCGACGCTTCCCGACCCGCCTGTGGACCCCGGCACGCAGGTGATCTACTCAGTCATGAGCGAGGGGCAGGGCCAGCCCGACCGTGGCGGCGACGCCCGGTACAAGGCATCGGGCGACGGCGTTTACACCACGTACTCACTGCTGGGCGAGCTCAACCATGCACGATTCCGGTTTGATTCGGATACACGTCTTGAGGCCGATCCATCCCGTCTGGCCGAGGCCCGGGTCGTGTGGCTTCCGCGGGGCGAGGTACTCACGCGCCCATTCGCCGAGCAACTGCGCGCATGGGTGAGCGATGGCGGGTTTCTGGTGGTGACGGATCCACAGGCATTCGCCCGCACTCCCGGCAATGAGAACCTGGCCGACGTGGGTAGTGCGCTCATGGGCGGGCGCCTGGCCAGCGAGCCCGGGGGCACCGCGCTGCTCGTACAGCGCAATGCGCTGGCAGTGGGAAGCCCGGCCGATCTTCTCAGCGTGCCCGTGGACGATCGTCGCTCATGGGCGTTTGAGAGCGTGCCCCCCGGTGCATCGGTGGTGGCCACCCACCTGGACGGTCGCCCCGCCGCCGTGCTGCGCGACGTGGGTCGCGGCAGAGTGCTCTCGTTCGCCGCCGATGTCATGACGCCGTCGTCGCTGGTGGAGCCAATGGACCTGGTTACCTTCATCGGGCAGATCGAGAAGATGGCGGGTGGCACATTTGACGACGCCACCTGGACATGGCGCGTACCGGGCAGTGCGGATCGCCCGCCGTGGGTGGATCCGCTCGGCGGGTAATCTTCCCCTGTGGCCATCTTCCTCTGCCCTCACTGTGCCCACCGCGAGGCTGGGTCTGAACGCACGGAGGGGCACCAGCCGCGTGGATGTGCCAAGTGCGGCTTCGGGTTTCTCTTCGAGATGATGGACGACTACTACGCGGGGCCGTTGACCGCGCTGGTGTGCTGCGATCGTCATCGTCGGGTACTTGCGGCGGGGCACGCGGCCATGCCCGTCACCGGCTGGCCCGAGGGCGGCATGATCGGGCAGGACGTGGTGGAGGCGCTGCACCTGCGCTTCCCGAGTGCCCCCAATGACCCCGTGGCCAAGGTGATGGAGTGGGGCGTACGCGTACAGGGTGAGCCCTGCACGTTCCGACCCCGTGGCATGGTCGAGGACCGCGATGCGGTGGTCGACCTCTTCCCGGCATATGACGATGACGGCGGCCTGCTGGTGGCACTCACGCCCGTCACGAAGGGATGAGCATGGAGACCCGACGACTCGGCACATCTGACCTCGAACTCACTGTGGTGGGGCTGGGCACCTGGCAGTTCGGCGGGCGCTGGGGCGGCGCCGACGATGCCGATAGCGAGGCGGCCTGTCACGCGGCGCTCGACACCGGCATCAACTGGATCGACACGGCCGACATCTACGGTCAGGGGCGCGCCGAGGTGGTTGTGGGCAAGGTCGTGCGAGAGCGTCGCGACGACGTCATCGTGGCCACCAAGGGCGGCGTTGCGTGGGAGATGGGGGCCGATGGCCTGAATATCTGGCGTGAGGCCACGGGTGCGTACCTGCGCATGGCACTCGAGCGCAGCCTCACGGCGCTGCAGATGGATCACGTTGACCTGTATCAGGTTCACTGGCCGGTGAACGGCGTGGACGCCGCCGACACCATGGGTGAGCTTCAACATCTGCGCGACGAGGGAAAGATCCGTTGGATCGGCGTGTCCAACTACCACCACGACGACCTTGTGGCTGCGCATGCCGTGGAGCCGTTCGTGTCAGTCCAGATGGGCTACCACGTGATGCGTCGAAAGGTCGAGCAGGCCGAGATCCCGTGGTGCGCCGACAATGGGGTGGGTGTGCTGGCGTACGGGCCGCTGGCCCATGGCCTCCTGACCGGCCGTATGGACGAGCACACCACCTTTCCCGGGAACGACTGGCGTGCGGCCAGCGAGTTGTTCGCTGATGAGTTGTTCGCCGATCGCATTCAGGTCGTACGCGAGCTCCAGGCCATCGCCAGCGAGGCCGGCCGATCCGGTGGCGTCGGCGAACTCGCCGTTGCGTGGGCGCTGCGCCTGCCAGCCGTCACAGCCGCAATCATCGGTGCCCACGACGCCGCGCAGGCCCGGGGCATCGCCGCACTTGCCGCCCGCCCCCTCAGCGCCGATGAGGACGCGGCGATTGAGACGGTGCTTGCGGCACACCCTGCCGCCGCCCGGGAGTACGGCCACGGTGAGCCACCGCAGCGCGAGACGGTCTCGCGGCATTCATCGGCACCGCTGATGGTGCTCCTCCCCCGCTCTTCGGATCGGGGGTTCCATTGATCACACGGAGGCGGCCCGGGGGAGGGCGCACCTCCGTGTGATCCGGTCGGTTGTCAGTCGGCTGGCGGCGGTGGCGCAGCTGCAGCCACCGCGGAGGTTGCGCCTGCCATGTCCCAGGTGGAATTGAGCGATGCCTGCAGGTAGGGGTGCTGAAGGCTGTAGAGAAAGCTGAACAGCACAGACAGACCCACTGACGGCTCCTCGCCTGGCGCCCCGGCCAGCACGATGCGACGCACCTCGCGTACCCGCGTGGCGGTGGTCACCCAGGTCCAGATAACCGGCACGATGAGGATTACCCCCGGGAAGATGGCGAGCACACTTTTGCCCGGCGAGTTGCCGATCGGTGCCCCGGCCGCGGCGGAGAAATCACGGACTTCACGGTTCATGTAGTACCAGTGGAACAGCCCGTAGATACCAAAGGTCACGAGAATCAATAGCCACGTGACCAACGGCCCGCGCCGCTTCACCGCGACTCCTTGTACAACCATTTCCAACGCCATTCCGGCCTCCTGATCGGGATTCAGAGGGGGAGAGTACGAGCGTCGAGGAGGTTAGCAACTCCATTCCGCGCTGAGATAGGCATCATCAGGGGTGTGCGGATCGCGGTGACAGGGGCGAGTGGCCTCATTGGTGGGCACGTGAGCGAAGCCCTGCTCGCGCGGGGCGACGTGATCGTGCCGGTATCGCGCGCTGGGGGCATGGTGCACGGGGTTCACACCGTGCGCTGGGATCCGACGACGGAGGCGCTCCCGGCTGCCGCCATCGATGGCGTTGACGCCGTGGTGAACCTTGCCGGTGCCTCGGTTGCTGAGGGCCGCTGGACCGATGCGCGCAAGCGCATCATCCGCGACAGCCGGGTTGTCACCACCACTCGTATCGCCGATGCATTGGCGGCGGGCGCGGGCCCCCGGGTGCTGGTGAGCGGCAGCGCCAGCGGGTACTACGGCAATCGCGCAGACGAGGTACTGGACGAGACATCCGGATCTGGTACCGACTTCCTGTCGGGTGTTGCGCGTGAATGGGAGGCCGCTGCGCACCGGGCAGAAGCGGGCGGGGTGCGCGTGGTCATCTCCCGCACCGGCATGGTGTTCGCACCCGATGGCGGCGTCATCCCCCGGCTGGCCAAGATTGCGCGCATCGGCGGTGCGGGCGCCATCGGGGGAGGCCGGCAGTGGGTGCCCTGGGTGGCGATCGCCGACGTAGTGGGCATGATTCTCGCGGCCATCGACAACGCCTCGTGGCACGGACCAATCAATGTCACCGCGCCCTGCCCCATGCGTCAGCGCGAGGTGGCCGCGGCACTTGGCACCGCAGTCGGACGCCCGGCCAAGGTTCCGACACCGGGGTTCGTGCTGCGCGCGGCCATGGGGGAGATGGCGGCATTGGTGCTTGATAGCCAGCGTGCGGTGCCTGCTGCCGCCGAGGCCCTTGGCTATGTGTGGGTGCACTCCGACGTGCAGTCGGCGCTGCGGGCGGCGCTACCGGATTAGTCGGTGGACTTGGGCTTTGGAGGTGGCGCCAGGTCGGGGAATAGCCGCACGAGGTCGGCCTGCAGTACAAGCCACGTCTCCCGCAAATGCGTGGTGAGCACGTGGTACTTCCCACCCGGCATCATCGATGCCGTCTTGAACACGGCTTCGTCGCCTTGGGTATCGGCCTCGAACACCATCTGCCGGTAGTCCTCGAGGAGGGTCGCCAGATCGAGATGGTGTTGCTGTTGCACCTGCAGCAACTGGTCAATACGGGCGAGGGCCTCGTCGGACATGATGCCTCCGGGGTGGAACGGTTCGACGAAACCCTACCCGTGGACGGCTGCGACGGTGCTACTTTCCCGAACCGCGGGGGATTAGCTCAGATGGGAGAGCGCCTG
>SYFI01000048.1 GCA_005800465.1 Actinomycetota bacterium
GATGGCCTGGCCCCGTACTCGTTCGACCTCGGTGAACTGTGGGAACAGCGCACTGGGCTGCCAATGGTGTTCGCCGTATGGGCAGCGCGGGAGGATGCCATGCGTACCCGTGGGCCCCAGATCGATCGCCTGGCCAGCGCCATCGACGACGCCCGTGCTGCGTATCTGCGCGATCCCGACGCGGTCGCCCGCGCAGCAGCCGAGCGCTTCCCATTCCCCGAGGCGTACATCCGCGGGTATCTCGGGAGGCTGCGCTACGAGTTCGGGCCAGCCGAGCGTGCGGGTCTGGCGCAGTTCCTCCAGATGGCCCGTGCCGCGGGTGAGCTCGATCAGGTGCCGAGCATCGCCGACACCGCGGTGGCGGCATGAGCACAACCCTCAGCCATCACCTCGACATCATTGAGCGGATCGACGCCGGCGAGCGCCTTGACGACGAGGGTGCCCGGGCGCTCATGAACTCACGCGACGTGCTGGCCGTGGCCGCCGCGGCCCGGCGTGCCCGCGATCGTGTGACTGACCCCGACGTGGTCACGTTCGTCATCGATCGCAACGTCAACTACACCAACTTCTGCGTGACCGACTGCGATTTCTGTGCCTTCTACCGCCGCCCGCGTGACCCGGGTGGGTACATCCTCCCCAAGCAGGTCATCTTCCGGAAGATCGAGGAGACGCTCAGCCTCGGTGGCACGGCGCTGCTGCTGCAAGGGGGGCACCACCCCAACCTGCGCATTGATTGGTACGAGGATCTGTTCACCGACATCAAGCGCCGGTACCCCATCCACCTGCACGCGCTCTCGCCCAGCGAGGTGCTGCACATCGCCCACTACTCAAAGCTCACGCTTGATGAGACGCTCAACCGCCTCATCGCGGCCGGCCTCGATTCGATTCCTGGCGGTGGCGCTGAGATTCTCGTGGACACGGTGCGCGACATCATCGCCCCACGCAAGACGACCACCGCGGAGTGGCTTGGCGTGATGCGCGAAGCGCACCTGAAGGGCATCGGATCGAGCGCCACCATGATGTTCGGCACCGTCGACTCGATCGACGACCGCATTGAGCACCTGCGGGTGCTGCGCGAGCTTCAGGACGAGACGGGTGGGTTCGTGGCCTTCGCGTGCTGGTCGTACCAGCCCGGCGGCTGCTCAGCACGGGGCGACGACCATCTCGGCATCACCGCGGCCGACTACCTCATGATGAATGCGGTGTCGCGCCTGTATCTGGACAACATCATCCACATGCAGAGCTCGTGGGTGACCCAGGGCCTGCGAATCGGCCAGTTGGCACTCGAGGCTGGCTGCGACGACATGGGCTCGATAATGATCGAGGAGAACGTGGTGCGGGCCGCTGGCACGGCGTTTACGCTCGATACCCCGCGCATGGTGGAGGCCATCGAGGCCACCGGCCGCCGTGCAGTGCAGCGCGACACCCGCTACCGGGTCGTCCGCCGGTTCTGAGGAGGCGCACCGGCCTCCTCCCCCGCATGGTCGCTGCCCTCTTTACCGTTACCTGCACCCCGGTGGTAGGCACCCGTGGGCATTGCGGCGCTAGGCGGTGGGAAGCCCCGCCTGCGACCACGCGACGATGCCGCCCTCCAGATTGACCAGCGGGCCGAACCCCTCGTTGGCCTCCAAGTACTCGCACACATTCTGTGAGCGACCGCCGCTGTGGCAACTGAAGATGACCGTGCGGTCGCGCGGCACCTCGGCCAGACGGTCGATCAGCTCGCTCATGGCGATATGCGTGGCGCCGGGGATGGCCGACTGCGCCACCTCCTCATCCTCGCGTACGTCAATGATGACGGCGTCGCCTGCGTCAACCGCGGCCTTCGCCTGCTGGGGAGTCATGAGTTCCATGCGGTGAACCTAGACGACGCCCGTGGCCATCTCATCGGCAACGCGGTCGGCCTCGAATGAACTGCGCACCAGCGGACCGGCCTCCACGTGCACCAGACCGAGGCGACTGCCCATTGCGGCCAGTGCCGGGTACTCGGCCGGCGCGTAGAAACGCCCCACGGGCAGGTGCTTCGGGCCGCCGGGGCTGAGGTACTGCCCCACGGTCACCACCCCGGTGCCGGTGGCGGCCAGATCGGCAAACACCGTGGCGATCTCGGGGAGCGTCTCACCGAGCCCCACCATGATGCCGCTCTTGGTGGGCAGGCCCGACGCGGCCGATCGCTCCAGCAGGTCGAGGGTGCGCTCATACCGCGCCCCGGGCCGAACCCGCGAATACAGGCGCGGCACGGTTTCGGTGTTGTGGTTCAGCACATCGGGCGCGGCCTCGATAACCATGTCGAGGGCATCCCAGTTACCGCGGAAGTCGGGGATGAGCACCTCCACCCGCGTGTCGGGCAGACGGTCGCGCAGTGCGCGGATGACCGACGCGAAGTGCGCGGCGCCCCCATCGGGCCGGTCGTCGCGTGCCACCGCCGTGACCACCACATAACGCAAACCCATGGCGGCCGCAGCCTCGGCAACACGCCCGGGCTCCTCCGGGTCGGGCGGCAGCATGGGCTTGCCCGTGGCCACATCACAAAAGCGGCAGCCCCGGGTGCAGGTCTCACCAGAGATCATGAACGTGGCGGTACCGCGACTCCAGCAGCGCTGGATATTGGGGCACGAGGCCTCCTCGCACACGGTCACCAGGCTCTCCTGACGCATGAGGGCCTTCAGCGTGACGTAGCCGGGGCCGAACGAACCCTTCTCCACTACCCAGCGGGGCAGCCGGGCACGATCCAGCAGTTGCTGCAGCTCGCGCGCGGAGATGTCCACCGGATCGAGCGACCCGGCAGGCCCATCGCCAACCAGCACATCGCCAACCAGCACCTCGGGTACCCAGCCGGCCGCATGCGCCTCACGGATCTTGGCCAGCAGATTGTCGTCAGCGGCCATGTCGACGCGGAGCGCGCGCTGGCCCTGCGTGGCTATTTCGTGATCGCTACTCACATTCCGCAGGCTAGTGAAGGCCGAGCCCTCGGGCAGGCCATCGGGTAGCGTCCCCGCCCATGGTCCTGTCAGATCGCACTATCCGCGAGGAGCTCGCTTCCGGGCGTCTCATCATCGACCCGCTCGACGACGCGCTCGTTCAGCCGTCGTCGGTTGACCTGCGGGTTTCCAACGAGTTCCGCGTGTTCCGCAACCACACGCAGGCATTCATCGACCCGCGAGAGCCCGAGGGCGACCTCACGGAGTTGGTACGGGTGGACGAGGGCGAGCCATTCGTGCTGCACCCCGGCGAGTTCGTATTGGGGTCCACGCTTGAACGGGTGGGAATCCCGGGCGATCTGGTGGCGCGGCTCGAGGGAAAGTCGAGTCTGGGTCGCCTGGGCCTGCTCATCCACTCGACCGCCGGCTACATCGACCCGGGGTTTGAGGGTAACATCACGCTTGAGTTCTCGAACGTGGCAAGCCTGCCGGTGCTCATTCATCCGGGCATGCGTATCGGCCAGATCTCGTTCCTGCAGATGAGCACGCCCGTTGACAAGCCGTATCAGGGCAAGTATCAGGGACAGGCAGGGCCCACGGCCAGCCGATCGCATCAGGACTTCAGAAGCTAGAAGCGGCGCTTGCTCCTGCTGGCCCGGCCGCTGTAGCGGCGATCGGCGATGTACGCACCAAGCACCGCCACGACCAGCGATGCCACCAGGGTGATGACCGACTGACCATTTCCGCCGGCCCCGAACTCGGGTTCGGCCGGGCCGCCGAATGCGTTGACGATCCACAGCACGATGACCACGGCGGCCCACAGCAGCCAACCCAGCGCCCATGCCGCAACGGCGGTAGATGGACGGCGGTCGAGGGTGCGCACGCCGGCGAGAAATCCGGCCAGCAGGAAGCCCGCGAGGATGACGACGATGCGCAGCGACAGGTCGGCGCCGGATGAGGCCGCAAGGGCCAGCATCCCCACCAATCCACCCCATCCGACTGCCATCGGCTCAACGCGTATGCCTCAGCCCCCCCGTTCAGTGGTTGCCCGTCGTGCCCATGCTAACGTCGCGGCGAGGTTCCCCCACCGGGGAACACTGAACACGAGGTTTCCATGCCCTTCGGAATCGGCCCGCTCGAACTCGTCATCCTCCTTGTGATCGTCCTCCTCATCTTCGGGGCAAAGCGCCTGCCGGAGATGGGTCGGAGCCTGGGATCAGGGATGCGTGAATTCAAGAAGGGCGTCTCCGGCGAGAAGACTGAGGAGCCGCAGGATCAGGTGACCGCCGCGCAGGCGGCCGATCCCGCGCTTCCCCAGCCGCAGACGCAGAAGACCGACGAGACGACCCCCGCCTCCTAGCGGGTCGTCCACCGTTCTCATCAGGGCGGAATGGATCGTCCCAGTCGCATCACCACCCCTTACCAAGGGGGCGGTGCTCATTCGCGACGGCGTCATTGAGGCCGTGGGCCCGGTGCGCGCCGTCGAGCCACCCGGCGGTGCGCTTGAGATCGACCTCGACGAGGTCATCCTCATCCCAGGGCTCATCGATTCGCACTGCCATCTTGAATGGGCGCTCACGGCCGGCGTCTCAAAGCCGGCGCCATTCCCCGCCTGGCTCGGTGGGTTCGCAGCGCGCAGCCAGGAACTGGATATGCACCACCGTGAGCGAGCCGCGCGCTGGGGAGCGTTGATGGCGCTCGCGTGCGGCACGACGACCGTCGCCGACTCGGGCCCATCGGGGGCGGCCTCGCCCGCCATCTCCGAGGCGGGGATGCGCGGCATGGTGCACCTTGAGATCTTCGGGCGTGAGCGTGGGCGTGACGCCCTTGACCGCGCGATACAGCACGCCGAGGCCATCGGGCTTCTGCGCGATGAAGTGGGCCCGGGCGTGCGCATCGGCGTCTCGCCCCATGCGCCCTACACCGTGGGGCCCGATCTGTGGACCGCCCTTCTCGAGCATCCCGACCTCGGTGACCTGCCGTTTGCCACCCACATAGCGGAGTCGCCCGAGGAGGTGCGGCTGCTCGACGAGGGTGACGGGCAACTGGGTGCCCTCTTCAAGGCCATGGGTCGCGAGCCCGGCCAGTGGCCCAGCCGTGCCCGTGGACCCGTGGCCCGTCTGGCAGCGCATGAGGTGCTGCGCCCCGGCCTCATCGTCGCACATGCGGTGCAGGTGAATGAGATGGATGCCATGACACTCGCTGCGTGCGATGTGCGCGTCGCGCACTGCCCACAGAGCAATGCGCGACTGCACTGCGGCGATGCACCCATTGCCATGCTCGAAGAGGTTGGTGTGCGGGTGGGTCTCGGCACCGACAGCCCAGCAAGTGCCGGCGCCTATGACCTGCGTGCCGAGGCCCGTGCCGCCGGCGAGGCTGCAGCCCGGCGGGGGGAGCCCCGCTCCGCAGCCGATCTCCTCTCCATGGCCACCATGGGTTCGGCGAAGGTGCTCGGCATCGGGAACGAGGTCGGGGCGATCGCGCCCGGCATGCTGGCCGACATGGTGGCCATCCGGCCACGCGATACCGAGGCTGCCGGGTACGATACCGCCGCCGCGGTACTCGACCCGGGATCACGGGTGGAATGGGTGATGGTGAACGGCGAGGTGCTGATTGAGGGCAACCACGCCGCCAAGGTGGATGCCGAGGGAATCATCGCCGATGCCCGGCAGGCGCGACACGAGATCGGTCTGGACTAGGCTGCCGCGGTGCTCTTCGACGGGAAAAAGAACAAGATCCTCGTAAAGGCCGTCGCCATCTTGGCCATGGTCGCTTTTCTTGGCTTCGGCTTGGTGGCTGGTGGCCTTGCCGTCGGCGGCGGCTGCGGTGCCAACGATCCGGCCCAGCTGGCCATTGACGATGCGCGGTCCGCGGTGTCCAGAGCCACGGCCGAGCAGTCCGCAGCCGTCAAGGCGCTCAAGGCGTCGCCTAGCAGCGGACAGGCCCGTAAGGACATTGCGGCTGCGCGTGCCGATCTTGCATCTGCTCAGGGGCAGCTCGCCAGCGCGTTGGCTTCTCTCAACGCCACGGACCCGAAGGCTGTCACCGCTGCAGAGGCCGCCGTGGGTTTGTCGCCCAACGACCTCACAGCCATTCAGTCGCTCGCAACGATCGCCATCGCCCAGAACAACGGTGCAGCGGCGCTCAGCGCATTGGCCAAGTACACCGCCCGCCATCCCAACGATGCCCAGGCGTTCCTCCTGTGGGGCCAGGTTGCCGAGCAGGCAGGCCAGACGAACCAGGCGATTCTCGCCTACCAGCGCTTCGTGCAGCTTGCGCCCGACGACTCACTTGCGCCAGATGTACGTACGCACCTGAAGGACATGGCGAATGCCGCCGCAAAGGCCAGCACCGGCTAGCCCACACTGTTTTGCCGTTTCACACCGGTTGCACTAACGTGGCTCCGGGCCGTTAGCTCAGCTGGTAGAGCAGGGGACTCTTAATCCCAAGGTCGTAGGTTCGACTCCTACACGGCCCACTCCCGAAAGCCACCCGTTGCGGTGGCTTTCGTCGTTCTGGCCGCGGACTGACGGAACCTGGGATTTCGGGCCTATTCACACGACCAACGCTCCCGACAGCCGGGGCAATCACCGCATGGAAACTAGGGTTTCGAGATGTGAAACCTCGTTTTTTCCCATGTGAATGGGGATCTGCACCGGAGTCGCCGCTCAGAGCGGAAAACGACGCGCGGCACACGCCGTTCGCCATTGGCACGACCGCGCCATGACGGTAGGTTCCCCTCCCGAAATACAGAAGGGTCCGCGCGCGGGCGCCGTGCTTTGAAGCACTGCACTTCCCCGCACTTCGGTCGCCCCGCCCAAGCGGATGTGTGACCAGCAGACCGAAATCGCGACTGGGAGATCCCCTGCCGCAGCGCATCGCCATCGCCATCGCCGTCCCCACTCTCGCCCTCGGCATTTTCGCCGCGGGTGCATTGGGAGCGTCAATGCCGACCAGCGTGCCGGGGACGCAGAGCATCGCGTCCGCAGCTCCAGATCCCGCGACCGCCGTGCCTGCACGGGCGGCTGCCGCCGCGGTGCCAGACACCAACGTGGTGCTGTCGCGATCACTGGCCCCTACCATCGCCACCGCGTACGACGCCTGGGCCGAGGGCAACGCCTGCCCGGGATTCCCGCAAACCAAGAAGAGCGACCTCACCGTGGGCTCCGATCTGGTGGGCTGCGGCAAGTACATCAAGATCTGCATCAGCGGGCGCTGCGTGGTGGCACAGAAGCGCGATACCGGCCCGTTCCGCGATGGTCGGCACATCGACATGAACTTGGGCGCCATCATTGCGCTCGGCTTCAAGTCGCCGTACCACTTCGGCGTGCGCAAGGTCACCTGGGCCCCCCTGGTCGGCAATCCATCGCGCACCTTGGCATCCGCGAGGTAAAGCGGCACATCCAGTCGGCGGCGGAACCCAGGGGGCCACGGGCCCCCTTTTTCATGCCCATTTCGTAATCATTGCTTTACCAGTAGGGATTGTCTAGTTTGCCTCTCCCGCATCCGGGGAAACCCGAGCGCGGGCCAAGACGAATCCTGATGACCCGAGGAGCACCGACGGTGAGCACGACTGGCTGGAGAGATCGCCTGGAGGTACAGATGCCACCCGACCTGGCGGAAGAGATCGACATCTTCGAGACCCAGCTCGAGCTCCGGCAGGATGGCCGCGTTGACGAGCGGGTGTTCGCCGAGACCCGGCTGCGCCGTGGCGTCTACGGCCAGCGCTACGACAATGGCCAGCGCCACGACGGCATTGAGCAGCGCACCCTCACATTTCCGGCCGGCGACCTCACCAAGGGACCCGAGACGCTGTGGGATGCCCCGGGCATGCTGCGCATCAAGGTGCCATGGGGCGGACTCACTCCCATTCAGCTCGACGTAATGGCCGAACTGGCCGAGGAGTACTCCGACCACATCCTGCACATCACCACCCGTCAGGACGTGCAGCTGCATTACGTTCACATCGAGGACATGCCCACCGTCATGCGTCGTCTTGCCGCCGTTGGCATGACCACGCGTGAGGCCTGTGGCAACGGCGTGCGCAACCTCACCGCGTGCCCGCTGTCGGGCGTATGCCGTACCGAGGCGTTTGACGTCACTCCGCACTCCGAGGCCCTCTTCCGCTTTTTACTGGGACACCCCGACTGCCAGGACTTCGGACGCAAGTTCAAGATCGCGTTCTCGGGCTGCGCCGATGAGGCCTGCGGCCTGGTGATGATGCATGACCTGGGCGCAATCGCCCGCACCGACATGGTGGACGGCACGCCCGTGCACTCATTCGACGTGTACGTGGGCGGCGGCCTCGGCACCACGCCGCACCAGGCGAAGTTGCTGGCCGATCGCGTTCCGCTTGGCGAGCTGTTGCCCATCACGCAGGCGGTGGCCCGTGTGTTCGCCCGCCTGGGCGAGAAACTGAACCGCAACCGGGCGCGCATCAAGTTCTTGGTGGCCGGAACCGGTATCGAGGAGTTCCAGCGCCTGGTGCGCGAGGAGCGCGAGATCCTTCCGTATGACGAGCGCTGGACCGCGCACCTGGAGGACGGCCTCGCCCCCGAGGTTCCGTCACGCTCGCTGGATGGTGTTGGCGAGGAGGACGGCACCGATCCATCGTTCGTCACATGGCGTGACACCAACGCGTACCTACAGCGTCAGGATGGCTACGCCGTGGTGACCGTGCCGCTGCCGCTCGGCGACATCTCATCGCATCAGTCGCGCCTTCTGGCCGACATCGCCAGGCGCTTCGTGGGCGACACCATCCGCACCACCGTGGAGCAGAACATTGTGTTCCGCTGGGTGCGCCTTGAAGACCTGCGCGACCTGTATGCGGCCCTTGGAGAGATCGGCATGGCCGACGCCGTGGCCGAGACCATCGTTGACGTCACATCCTGCCCCGGCACCGACACGTGCAAGCTCGGCATCTCCGCCTCGCGCGGCCTCGCCGGCGAGCTGCGCGAGCAGTTGGCTGCAAAGCAGACCGGACTCGACGAGGCCGTGCGCGGCCTTCGCATCAAGGTGAGCGGGTGCTTTAACTCGTGCGGCCATCATCACGTGGCCGACATCGGGTTCTTCGGCAACAGCCGCAAGTCGGGTGGCCGCGTAGTGCCTCACTTCCAGGTGGTGCTCGGTGGCCAGTGGCAGCACAACGGCGGCTCGTACGGGCTCGCCGTGGGCGCCATTCCCAGCAAGCGCATCCCCGAGGTGGTTGACCGCATCACGGACCGGTTTGTGACCGAGCGTGAGCCGGGCGAGTCGTTTCTCGACTGGACCGGTCGCACCGGCCGCAAGGGTCTCGCCGCCATCATCGCCGACCTGAAGGCGATCCCCTCGTATGAGGAGGAGCCCGGGCTGTTCAGCGACTGGGGCAACCCGCGTGAGTTCACCATCGGTGACATCGGCATCGGCGAGTGCGCGGGCGAGGTCATCTCATCGACCGACCTCGAACTGTCGTTTGCCGAGAGCATTGCCTTTGAGGCCCAGGTGGCGTTGGAGGATGGCGACGTGGCCAAGGCCGACGAGCGTGCGTACCGCGCCATGATCACCGCCGCGCGCGCCATTGTGCGTACCGAACTGCCGGACGTGCCGGAGGAGGACGACGTGATCGTGGGTGAGTTCGATACCCGCTTCGTTGAGACCAACCGGTTCCGCGACCGCTTTGCGCACTCGAAGTTCGCGCGCCCGCTGCTTGAGCGCCACGCATCGGGTGAGGCCGCCGCCAACGAGGAGGCCGCCCGGTCGCTCGTGGAGGAGGCTCAGCTGTTCATCGACGCGGCCCACGCGTTTCAGATCCGCGAGGCCGGCGCAACGTCGGCCACGCAGTAATCCACGGCCTACGGAGAAGACACGACATGAACCCACAGCGCATCGCCGTGAAGCTGTACCTCGAGGACCCAGCGGCCCTCGACCCCGAGGAGCTCGTGCCAGTCTTCCACCGGTTTATCCGGGAAGACGTGGTGACCGGTGTGCCAATCGACGTGGCCCGCTACGGCCACGTGAGCGATGGTCCGGGGATCATGATCATCGGGAGCCTGAAGGACCATGCCCTCGATCTGGGCGGCGGCCGTGCCGGACTGTCGAGCACCCTCAAGCGCGGCGCCGACGGCACCGTGGCGGGCCGTGTGCACGACCTGGTGCAGGACGTGGCACGCGTGTCGATGGACCTGCAGGCAGATCCCGATCTGGGGTCCCGTGCCCGAGTGGGCACTGGTGAGATCCTCATCACCATCCTCGACCGCTACGAGGCGCCCAACGACGACGCCACGCTGCTGAAGGTCGATCCGGCCATCCGCGAGGTCGTCACGGCCCTCAGCGAAGCCGGCGGTGCGGGTGCCGTCACCGTCGAGCGGGTGGGTGAGTCGCGCGACCCATTCGCCGTGCGCGTGCTGCTCGACCAGCCGCGGCCGCTTATCCAATGGGCGGAGGGCGTGGAAGCCGCCTCGGTCTAGGGGAACCTCGGGGAGGCGGCCTTACGGGCCCCTCATACGACGCACACGTCGGGCACCAATTGTGGGCCGATTCTTCACGGACTTAAGAAGGACCCCTAAGGAGGACTCCCGTGAAGAAGGCCCGGCTCGCCGGTGCGGTTCTTGCCGCACTCATCGGCGCAGCGACTGTTCCCGCACTTGCCGTGGCGCATGGATCAATGTCCGATCCGCCGTCGCGCCTGCATGGATGCGCGTTCAGCCTCAAGAATGATCCCGCCTGCGTGGCGGCGTTCACCGCGAACCCGCAGGCGGTGTACGACTGGATGGAACTGAACATCAGCGCGGCCGGCGATCAGCATCAGGCGCTCATCCCCGATGGGCAACTGTGCAGCGCGGGTCGCGCGAAGTACGCCGCATTCGACGTGGCGCGTGCCTGGCCGGTGACCGACATCGCTCCGGGTGCCGATGGCAAGTACAGCTTCACGTGGACCTCATCGGCCCCACATGCGACCAAGTACTACCGCCTCTATCTGGCCAAGGCGTCGTACGACCCATCGCAGCCGCTCAGGTGGGCAGACCTTGAGCAGGTATACGACTCGGGGGCGATCCCAGCTGCCGCCACCAACACGTTCAGGGTGGCCCTCCCGGCGCGCACCGGGCACCAGGTGCTCTACACCGTGTGGCAGCGGAACGACTCGCTTGAGGCGTTCTACGCCTGCAACGACATCCGTCAGGTGGCAGCGGGCGGGACCACGCCCGCCCCGACTCCGGCACCCACGCCTCCTCCCGTACCAACACCGACCCCGACACCAATCCCGACGCCAACACCGGGGACCAACCTGGCGGTGACCCAGACCGTGGCCTCCGATTGGGGCGAGGGGTACTGCAAGGACGTACGCGTGACCAACAACGGGTCGGTGGCCGTCACGTGGACGGTGCCCGTTCCGGTCGAGGGCATGGTGAGCACGCTGTGGTCTGCAAAAGCCGCGAATGGCGCGACCACCGGCACCCTTCAGGTGAGCGGCGAGTCGTGGAACTCGACGCTGGCGGCAGGGGCGTCAACCGCCTTTGGATACTGCGGAATGCGTACGGGCACCCCGGCGCCTCTGCCGACTCCCGCTCCGACGCCGGTGCCAGTTCCGACTCCGGTGGGCAATGCCGCGTTCGCACTCACCATCACGTCAGACTGGGCCTCTGGGTTCTGCGCTGATGTCAAGGTGACCACCACATCCCTCTCGCCCATCACGTGGCAGGGGCAGCTGGCGATCGGTGGCACAACCACAAGCCTCTGGAACGCGGTGGCCAGCGGGACGTCGGGCACCGTGACCGTGAAGGGTGAGGCGTGGAACCCGATGGTGTCGGCATCGTCACCAAGCACATTTGGCTACTGCGCCAACCGTCCGGTGTCGTCAGTAGCGGCATCGATGCCGGTGATCACGGCAGCCACAGTCGCGGTCGTAGACACCCCCGCCACTCCATCCGTGGCGAAGGCAGTGACCAAGATGAAGGTGGCCACCAAGGCAACCAGCAGGGTGAAGAAGCAGAAGCGGCCGACGAGGGTCGCCGCGCACCACCACTAGCGACCCGACGTAGTCGACCACCCCGGGGCCGCCGGGGTGGTCGACTGGTCATCGGGCACCGGCCGCGGACTTCGTCCACACTCCCGACCTGTGAATGTTCCCCTTTGGGCCTGGGCCGCGCTGGTCGCCGCCACAATCATCATCATCGTGCTCGATCTGCTGGTCATCTCGAAAGCCGGGAAAGAGATGCGCATGCGTACTGCGCTCCTCTGGACCGCCTTCTGGCTAGCACTCGGAGTCGCATTCGGGTTTCTCGTGGGGGCGATCTGGGGATCGCAATACGCAGGGCAGTACTGGTCGGGCTTCTTGCTCGAGTACTCGCTGTCGATGGACAACGTGTTCGTGTTCATCGTGCTCTTTGGGTTCTTTGCCACCCCGCAGGTGGCCCGCCTGCGCGTACTCACGGTGGGCATTCTTTTGGCCCTCGCGCTGCGTCTCGCCGCGATCCTCGTGGGGGGCGTGCTCATTACCCGCGCCTCGTGGGTGCTCTATCTCTTTGGTGCGTTCCTGCTGTGGACCGCATGGCGCCTGATCGCCCACGCAGACGACCCCGCAGACCCCGAGCATTCCAAGGTGCTGCGGTTTCTCAAGCGGCATCTGCCACTGACAGGCACCTACGAGGGTGCCAACTACGTTGTGCGGCGTGGCGGCAAACGCATGGTCACCACGCTTGGGCTGGTGCTCATCATGCTGGCCGGTACCGACCTGGTGTTCGCACTCGACTCCATACCCGCCGCCTTTGGGGTGACCACGGAGCCGTTCCTTGTGTTCGCAGTCAATGCGTTCGCACTCCTCGGGCTCAGATCGCTCTACTTCGTGCTCGAGGGCATGGTCGAGCGCTTCAAGTACCTCTCATATGGGCTGGCCATTGTGCTGGCATTCGTGGGCGTGAAGATGCTGGTGAAGGACGTATGGCACCCCGCCGCATGGATGTCGCTTGGTTTCATCGTGCTGGTGCTGGCGGGAAGCATCGGCATCAGCTTGTGGTCGACGCGCCCCGGGCGTGACGTGCGCCCGGGCTGACAGAGGTCCCCAGCACCCCTCGGCACGACCAAAGCGGACACCTGCCCGGGATACCATAGGTCGCCGGTGGACCAGCTCTCACTCATCTCATTCCCCATCGCCTTTGCGGCGGGATTTGTCTCATTCGCATCACCGTGCGTGCTCGCGCTGGTTCCGGGCTACCTGTCGTTTATCTCAGGTGTGCCGGCCGATCAGGTGGAGCAGCGCTGGAAGAGCGTCATCCGCCCCACGCTCGCGTTCATTCTGGGCTTCGCGATCATGTTCTCCATCTTCGGCGCCAGCGCCGGGCTACTGGGGCGATCGCTCGCCCGCAGCCGCGACACGCTCAACCTGGTGGCGGGGATCATTCTCATCGTCATGGGCGTAGCCATGCTCGTGCTGCCCCGACTTGGATGGATGCAGGGGGATCGGCGCATCCGTATGGCGAAGCGACCAGAGACACTGGTGGGCGCAAGCCTGGTGGGCGCCGCCTTCGCCGCCGGATGGACCCCCTGCATTGGCCCGATTCTCGGCAGTATCCTCACCTACGCCGCTCCCACCGGGTCACCCCTGGCCGGTGCGCTACTGCTATTCGTGTACTCGCTTGGCCTGGGTATCCCATTTCTACTGGCCGGGATGTTTCTCACCCAGACCCTGTCAGCGTCGCGGTGGATACGCGATCACTGGAATATGGTGAATGCAATTGGCGCTGGGCTCATGATCGCGCTCGGCATACTCGTCGCAACAGGTGAGATGGAGCGCATTACCCAGCAACTCTCCCGAATAGGGTTCGCGGGACTCTAGGAGGCTCATGCGCATCGTTTCGCTGGTCGGCAACCGACCCCAGTTCGTAAAGGCCGCTCCCCTGTGCCAGGCACTCCGTGCAGAGGGCGAGGAGATACTCGTGCATTCAGGCCAGCACTACGACCAGGACCTGGCCGATCTGTTCTTCGACGAGCTCGGAATCCCGGCACCCGACCACTCCTTGGCGGTGGGCCCCGGCAGCCCGCTGCATCAGCTCACCATCATGATGGAGCGCCTGGAGCCGGTGCTCGCTGACACCCAGCCCGACGCACTGCTGGTGTACGGCGACACCACCACCACGCTGGCCGGTGCCCTGGTGGCCGCCAAGATGAACGTGCCGCTTGCACATGTGGAGGCCGGGCTGCGCTCATTTGACAAGCGGATGCCCGAAGAGCAGAACCGGGTGATCACCGACCACCTGAGCGACGTGCTGCTGTGCCCCACCCAGCAGGCCGTGGACAATCTGACGCGCGAGGGCGTGACCAAGGGCGTGCACCTTGTGGGCGACGTGATGTACGACGCCTGCCGCGCATTCGCAGCCCTAGCCGCCAAGCAGCCCGGGGCTCTCGGCCGCGGCCTGGAGCCCGGTGGCTACGTGCTGGTAACCATTCACCGCGCGGCGGCCACCGACACGCCCGAGGCCCTCAGCGCAATGGTGGAGGTGCTCACGTCGCTCGACGCGCCGGCCATCTTCCCCGTGCATCCGCGCACCAAGGCCAAGCTTGAGGCCGCCGACCGTTGGGATGAACTGCAGAACGTTACCGGGCTCATCATGGCCCGGCCCGCCGGATACCTCGACTTCACGGCGCTGCTGATGCAGGCGCAGGCCGTGATCACCGACTCCGGCGGCGTGCAGAAGGAGGCCTACTTCCACGGCATCCCCTGCATCACCCTGCGCGACACCACCGAGTGGGTGGAGACCGTGGATGGCGGGTTCAACCGCCTTACCGGTATGGATGCCGCAAAGGTGGCCGAGGCAATGGCCGACCTGTCCATGCCCGATGAGCGCCCGCAGTACTACGGCGACGGCCATGCGGCCGACGCCATCGTGCGTGCCCTGATGGCCGAACTGGGCTAGGGAAGGTCGAAGGGCGACGGACCGTCGTCGTACGTCGGGCTGCCGGTGCCCGGCAGCTCAAACACATCGGTGGCACCAAACCGCACCAGAAGCGCGGTGGGGCGGATCATGAGGAACAGGCGCGCCGACCGGGACTCCTCCGCCTGCGTCCAGCGCCGGGCCTCGGCCCGGTCGACGATGCCGATGCCAACGCCTGCACCGGCCAGCAATGCGGCGGTGGCGCCCACCTGGCTGATGGCCGTATCGAGCACCAGCAGGACGACCGCACCGAGCAGCAGCACTGATGCAGCGCGGGCGTGACGCTCCCGGGCATCTGCCGGGGTCTCGTGCACCATGGCGTGAGGACTCAATACGTGGGTCAGGGCGTGGGTCACCCGGCGGCGGCTCGTAATGCCGCCGAGCACCAGTGTCATCAGCAATGAGGCGGCAAAGACGATGCCCGCCTCAAGCGGCTGAACGGGGCCATCAACCAGCCATACGACGGTCCAGTAGCAGGCCGATGCGAGCCCCAGAGACATCATGGCCTGGCCGCGCCAGCTGATCTCGGCAGATGCGCGGACGATTCGCGGGAGCCCAGCAAGTGCGGTATCTGCCAATTCGCCCCTCCAGATGGTTGTGAGCAGGGGGAACCACGAGGCCGCAGTGCCCCCCGGGTGGCTACGATACCGCCGCTGTCCATGCAGAATCACATCTTCCAGAGCGGTCGCCCATGACCGCCCCCGCGCCACGCATTGGCGTTATCGGCCTCGGCTACGTGGGGCTACCGCTCGCCGTGGTGTTTGCCGAGGCGGGAGTGCCTGTGCTGGGGCTCGATTCGTCGGTTCCACGCGTGGCACAGGTGAATGCCGGCGAGTCGTACATCGAGGACATTCCATCGCCGCGTCTCGCGCCGCTGGTGGAGCAGGGCCTGATCCAGGCAACCACTTCGTGGGATGGCATGGGCGATGTGGAGGCGGTCATCATCTGTCTGCCCACGCCACTCGATGAACACCGCGAGCCCGACCTGAGCGCCGTGCTCGGCGCCACCGAGACGCTCGCCGGGCACCTGACCAAGGGCCAGCTGGTGGTGCTGGAGAGCACCACCTACCCCGGCACCACGCGTGAGGAACTCGCACCGCTGCTTGAGGCCTCTGGCCTGATCGCCGGCGTGGACTTCCACCTGGCCTTCTCGCCCGAGCGCGTTGACCCGGGTCGCGAGGACTGGACCACCCGCAGCACCCCGAAGGTGGTGGGTGGGCTCACGCCGCTGTGCACCGACAAGGTGGTGGCGGTGTACGGCCTGGCCTTTGACTCACTGGTGCCGGTCTCGAGCCCCGAAGTGGCCGAGATGACCAAGATCCTCGAGAACGTCTTTCGCAGCGTGAACATCGCGCTGGTCAACGAGACCGCCATGCTGTGTGACCGCATGGGCGTGGACGTGTGGGAGGTCATCGACGCAGCCGCCACCAAGCCATTCGGGTACATGCCATTTCGTCCCGGCCCCGGGCTGGGCGGCCACTGCATCCCGATCGACCCCTTCTACCTCACGTGGAAGGCACGCGAGTTCGACTTCCACACCGAGTTCATCGAACTCGCCGGCAAGATCAACTCGCAGATGCCGTACTTCTGCGTGGCCAAGCTGGCCCGTGCCCTGAACGGCCGCAAGAAGGCCATCAAGGGGTCGACGGTGCTGGTGATCGGCGTGGCCTACAAGGCCGACGTGAACGACATGCGCGAGAGCCCGGCACTCAAGGTCATCTCGCTGCTGCGGGAGCGTGGCGCCAACGTGCGTTACCACGACCCGCATGTGCCGGCACTTGAACCCGGGCACGGCCTTGACGTGGCCATGACCAGCGTGCCGCTCGATGACGCCGAACTGGCCGGGGCCGATGTGGTGGCCGTGGTCACCGCGCACTCAGGAATCGATTGGGGCCACGTGGCCGACGTTGCCGACCTGGTGGTGGACTTTCGGAACGCAGTACCTCGAGGGGAGAACGTGTGGACGCTGTGACGCCCCTCAATGTTGCCGTGGTGGGCATGTCGTACTGGGGGCCCAACCTGGCCCGCAACTTCGACCGCCTTGAGGGATCGAACCTGCGTTGGGCCTGTGATCTTGACGAGGGCCTGCTCGACCAGCACCGCTCCGGATTCCCGCGCTCCAAGTTCACCACCGATCTGGCCGAGGTGCTGGCCGACCCCGAGACCGACGCGGTGGTGATCGCCACCCCGGTGCCCACGCATGCGCGCCTGGCGCTTCAGGTGATCGAGGCCGGCAAACATGTATTTGTGGAGAAGCCCCTCGCGCTCACCACCGCCGATGCCCGCGCCGTGGCCGAGGCCGCCGATGCCAAGGGAATCACCTGCATGGTGGATCACCTGCTGGTGCTGCACCCGGCCGTCACCAAGGTGAAGGAACTGGTGGACTCCGGCCATCTCGGCGACGTGCACTACCTGTATGGCAACCGCCTGAACCTGGGCATCGTGCGGCAAGACGAGAACGCCCTGTGGAGCCTGGGGCCGCACGACATCAGCGTGATGCTGCACCTCGTCGGCCAGCGGGCCGTTGAGGTGTCGGCCACCGGCGCGTCGTACCTGCAGCCGGGCGTGGAGGATGTGGTGTTTGGGCACATCAAGTTTGAGAGCGGCGTCACCGGGCACCTGCACCTGTCGTGGCTCGACCCCCACAAGATGCGCCGCATGACGGTCATCGGCTCGGAGCGCATGGTGGTGTTTGATGACATGGAGAGCGAGCGCAAGATCACCGTGTACGACAAGGGCCCCGTACCCCGCACCGGCGAATACGGCGAGTACATCCAGGTGCGCTCGGGCGACATCTTCAGCCCCAAGATCAATGGTGCCGAGCCGCTGAAGCTCGTGTGTCAGCACTTTCTCGACTGCATCCGATCGGGCGATGCGCCAATCGCCGACGCCTGGGCCGGTCTCGCAACGGTTGAGGTGCTGGAGGCCATGGATAAATCACTGGCCGAGAACGGCCGACCCATCACCCTGGAAGGGGCCCCTGCGTGAGCCGAGAGAACCTTGTGCTAGGTGAGGGTGCAGTGCTTCCCGACGATGTGGAAGTGGGCGCCAACGTGGTGATTCACGCCGGCACGGTCATCGGTGCCGGATGCGTCATTCAGGACAACGTGGTGCTTGGCAAGACCCCGAATCTCGCCAGCCGCTCGACGGCGAAGAAGAAGGAGCTGCCGGGTCTGGTCATCGCCGAAAGCGTCACCGTATGCTCCGGTGCCGTGGTGTTTGCGGGCAGCACCATCGGCGCTCGCACCGTTATCGGTGACCAGGCCTTCGTGCGCGAGAACGTGACGATTGGCGAGGACTGCGGCATCGGCCGCGGTGTGTGCATCGAGAATCAGGTGACCATCGGGTCGCGCTGCTCGATTCAGAGCAACTCGTACATCACCCGCCTGTCCACCCTTGAGGACGATGTGTTCATCGCCCCCTGCGTTACCACCACGAACGACAACTTTATGGGTCGCACCCATGCGCGTCACGAGAAGCTGATGGGCGCCACCATCCGCCGTGCCGCCCGCATTGGGGGCGGCGTGGTCATTCTTCCGGGCATCGAGATCGGCGAGGAGGCCTTTGTGGCCGCCGGTGCCCTGGTGACCAAGGACATTCCCGCCGGCAAGCTGGTGGCGGGCCTGCCCGCGCGCGTCTGGCGCGACGTGCCTGAGGAAGAACTGCTCGAGAACCAGTAGGCACGGCGTGCCCCCCTCGGTCACCCACGCCACGACCGACGGGCACCCCACCACGCGGCTCACGTGTGCGAGTGGGGATCTGACAGCCACCTATGCCCCGGGCGCGGGCATGGTGTGCTGCTCGCTGCGCCACCGCGGCGAGGAAATCCTCGGCCAGCGCGGCGCGCTTGCCACCTACATTGAGCGTGGGTCCACCTTCGGCATCCCGCTGCTGTACCCGTGGGCAAACCGGCTGTCGGGCCTGCGCTACGAGGTAGCGGGGCACGAGGTACTGCTCGACCCATCCGTCTCGCCGATCAGGCTCGATGCGAATGGCCTGCCCATCCACGGACTCCTGGCCGCGTGCCCGAACTGGGAGGTGACCGACGCCGGCGCCCACGGCGACGCGGCCGTGCTCCGTGCCCGTCTCGACTTCGGGGCGGAGCCCGCGCTAATGGCGGCCTTCCCATTCCCCCACCTGCTCGAGATGGCTGTACAGCTCGACGATGCCGGCCTGGCCATCACCACGACAGTCACCCCCACTGGTGACGCACGGGTACCGGTCGCCTTTGGGTTTCACCCCTACCTCGCGCTGCCCGGTGGCACCCGCGACGGGGTGGAGATCACGCTGCCGGTGGAGCGGCACGCACTGCTCGACGAACAAGGGCTTCCCACGGGTGCGGGCGAACCCGTCTCCCCGCTGACGGTGGCGCTCACCGATCAACCATTCGACGATCTGTACGACCGACTGGCCCCAGCGCGCCGCTTCACCCTTCGTGGCGCCGGTCGCGAGGTGTCGGTCGAATTCGGCGAGGGCTACCCCGTGGCGCAGGTGTACGCGCCAGCCGACCAGCCGTTCATCTGCTTCGAGCCCATGACCGCACCGACCAACGCGCTCGTGACCGGCGATCGGTTGCCCACAGTGGCCCCGGGGGATGCATTTCGCGCCACCTTCCGCATTGCGATCAGGGAGTGCGGCGGCGACCCCGGGGCAATGAGTGATCATCTGCCCTGACCGCCTCGCGCTCCATGCGCATGAGCATTGCCGACGACGGAACCACCTTGCCATTTGCATAGGTGCTCAGCCGTGACGCCGATGTGCCGAGCGCTGCGGCGAACTCGCGCGCTGACACGCCGGAGAGGGCAATTGCCCGCTGCACACGATCCGCCACCTCACGGCGGTCACGGGCATCGAGGTCGGTTCGGGCGCTGGCGATCACGAGCTCGCACAGACGCGTGATTCCAGACGGCTCCGCGTACGAGACGTAGCTCTCCAAAGCCCGCGCGACCTCTCCATACGGACGTACCCGGACTTCGTCAATGAGTGGCTGCCAGTCGGCAACCAGCCCCCGTTCGAGCACGATGACAATGGCCTCGTAGGGCCAGGTACGCACATCGTCGGCTGGCGAGGCATCGACGTTGCGAAAGGTCACGGTCATGGCTGGCCCTCCGCGAGTCGCAGGGCCAGCGCCTCGCATGCCCCCACCACCCGCGCCCAGTCATGCCATCTCGGATCCAGGCCCTTGTAGCGCGCAAGCTCGCGCGTGACGCGGGCGTCACGCGGATCGGGCAGGGCGAGCTGGAGCACCAGCGCCGTAAGCACAGAGCCGGCCTCGCCGGAACGATCGTCGTAATACCCGTCGATGGCCGCGAGCACCTCGACGGCGTGGTCGATACCGATGTGATCGGCGAGCGCCACCACATCGAGGTAGTCGCGCACCTGATTGCGCTGCACCACCAGATATGCCTTCACCCGCAGCGTCTCGTCGACGGTGGGGGCGACAACAACGAGGCCATCACCCAGGTCGACCTCCATGGTTTCAAGGGGTCGCGTGCGACGCATCTGGCGCAGCCCGGCCTCGATACCACCGAGCGACCCCATGATCGTCATCGGCGGGCGGGATGCCCTCACCGAGGTGGCCCAGCCATCCGTCGCCTCAACCGCGTCGAGCACCTCGGCATAGCGATCTGCGAGATCGGCCAGTACGTGGTCGTGATCAAACGACTCCCGGTGCCGGGCATGCATCGCAGCCGCCGCGCCGCCAACCAGCACGGCATCGGGCACCACGCGCTGCAGCAGGGCGGCAGACTGAAGCACCCGGGCAAGCACTGGGCCGATAGGGGTTTCGGGCGTCGGCATCATCGTGCAACGTTATCAGATCCGATAACTACCTGTGCTTGGGCGGACGTGCTCCCGTGACGATTCGACCGATGCGGTTGCCACCAAGTTCGGTGAACCACATATTGCCGTCGGGGCCCGCCGCGATACCGATGGGGCCGGCGCCCTTGGTGATGCCCTTTGAGAACTCGGTTACCACTCCCTTGGGTGTGATGCGCCCGATGCGGTCGCCGTCGGTCTCGGTGAACCACATGTTGCCGTCGTATCCCAGAGCGATGAGCCCGGGCTTTGACCCCTTCGTAATGCCCTTGCGATAGACGGTGGCCTTGCCCGAGGGTGTGATGCGCCCGATGGCGTCGGCGCTGTTCATGGTGAACCACATGGCGCGGTCGGGGCCAAGCGCGATGCCCGCGGGCTTCGACGCAGCCGGAATGCCCTGTTGGAACTCGGTGACCCGACCGAGCGTCGTGCTGCGGCCTATCGATTTGCCGGGCACATCCTTCTCGCCATTCCACGCGCCGGAGAACCACAGGGTGCCATTGGGGCCAGAGGCGATGTCGAACGGCCCCGAGCCCTGGGTGATGCCCTTGGTGAACTCGGTTACCGCGCCGTCCATCGTGATGCGACCGATGGCGCTGTTGCCGAGCTCGGTAAACCACATTGCGCCGTCGGGCCCAGCGGTGATTCCACTGGGCGCCGACTGATACTGGGTGATGCCCTTTGAGAACTCGGTTACCACTCCCTTGGGTGTGATGCGGCCAATCCGCATCATCTCGAGCTCGGTGAACCACAGGTTGCCGTCGGGCCCCGTGGCGATCTCCCACGGCCGGGCGTTTGGGTCGATACCGGTGCGGAACTCGGTGATCCGGCCCTTCATGGTGATTCGGGCCACCGCACTGACGTCGTCACCCACCTGGGTAAACCACATGTTTCCATCAGGGCCCGCAGTGATGCCAAACGGCCCCGACTTGGCGGTGAGGCCAACCGAGAACTCGGTGATGGTGCCGACGGCGCCATGGGCAGCGGGGACCGCACCTCCCAATACGCACAGCGCGACGACAAGACGGGCAATCCTCATACCCCAACCGCACCAGGGGGGCAGCCCATGGTGCTGCGCCCGCGCCGCCGAGAGACGCCCTGGATCCCCTCCACGTTCATCAACCGCGCCACGCGCTTCTTGCCCACCCGCAACCCCTCACGCGCAAGCACCGCCTGGATACGGGGCACGCCGTAGGTACGCGGTGGTGCCTCGTGGGCATCGCTGATGTGGACGGCACGACGACGATCACCTGTCGCCCGCGCAGATGGCGGGCGACCCTGCCAGGCGTAGAAGCCCGACCGTGAAACCCCAAGTACCCGGCACAGCCTTGCCACCTGGTGATTCGCCCGCTCCGCTTGGGTGAACTGGGTTGTGCTCATCGGGTCCCGCTCGCGAAGAAGGCCGCGGCTTTTTTCAAGATCTCGCGTTCTTCCCTGAGAATCCGGCTCTCGCGGCGAAGGCGCTCAATCTCCCCGCGCTCTGGGCGTGTGACGCCGTCCTTCCTGCCCCGATCGACCTCGGCCTGCGCTACCCAGCGGCGCACCGCTGATGCGGTCAGATCCAGTTCCCGGAAGATGTCCAAGATCAATCTGCCGCTTGATTCGATCAACTCAACCGTGCGTGCCCAGAACTCCGGGGTGAAGCTGCGTCGCGTGCGTCGTGACATAGGTGCCTCCTTCCAGGCGACATGATCGCCCTCGCGGAGGTGTCCGTCAAGGTGGGGGAAGCCCAAGCTCAACACGCCTCCAATCCAGTTGCGCATCGATGCCGACGGCGATGGGCAGCGCCAAGCCATGGCTTAGAGTTGTCGCGCCCTCCGAGCGAAGTTGAAATCGCGCAGGAATTTCATGCTTTTCCCGGACAGCGAGACCCCCACTCCGGCGCACTCGCAAGGCCCTCGTAGTCACGATCCACGAGCAGGGAACTTGGATCGCGCCAGGCGAGGGAGGAAATGAGATAGAGGTCTGGCGACTCGCCGTCGTGCAGGAGCACCGGTACCACGATGACCGATTCGCTGAAATCCACCTCGGCCTTGGTGAGGAAGGTGTAATTGACACCGGGGGGTCGGCACGTGCGCACCCTGATGTCGTACATCGGGGCCTTGCCGCGAGCGTGAGCGAAGCGAGTCGGGGTCCGGGTTTCCTTGGGCTCAAAGATCGTGCACCCCGCCGGGCGGAATGCAGCCTGTGCGGCGGCCACGCCCACGGTGGCGGCCTCACGCTTCGAGAGCCTGCTCCAGTGGACGAACTGCTTCAACGGGGCCACGGCCCAAGGGCCGTGGTGAGAAGCGCGGCGGTCGATTGTGTGCCGCCGCCGTAGCTGCTTCAACGGGGCCACGGCCCAAGGGCCGTGGTGAGCA
>SYFI01000049.1 GCA_005800465.1 Actinomycetota bacterium
GAGCGCTCATCGGTCGGACGCGCGGGCACATCGATCCCATTCGGGACCGAGAATGTGAGGGAGACCGGTAACCGCGTGTGAAGGGCGTGGGTGCACCTGATTGAGACCCACGTCCTAATGGGCGATTCGCCTATTGCAGAAGAGGCCCATCAAATCACTTCCGAAGACAGTTCTGAAGAAGAGAAAAATGAAGGAAATAAGCGGGATCTGAGGGAGCCAACTGGGGCTCCCTCAGTCGTTGGGGGGCCTGCGTGCCCCGGATCGCCGACGGGGGTGGGCGTGATCCCAGCACCTCGTCGCGAACGCCTGACGGGGCCATCCGGGTAACCAGTAGGTTTGCCCGAATGAGAGTCGTGATAGCCGGGGGCGGTCTCGTTGGGCTCGCGCTTGCGGCGCTGCTGCGGCGGCGCGGCGTGGAGCCGCATGTGGTGGAACGGATGCCGGCCGGCGGCTACGTCAAGCGCGGATTCATGCTCGGCCATCAGGGCTACGACGCGCTGCAGGACTTGGGGCTTCTCGAGCAAATCGTTGCGGCGGGCCGGCCGATCGGCGCGATGCCTGACGGCTGCTCGGCGGCAACGGCGATCGAAGTCGAGCGCGTACTCGCGGCGGTGGGCGAGGGCGTTCCGGTGTTGCACGAGCACACGGTCGTGGCGCTGGAGCGGGATTCGGCAGGTCGCGTGGTTGGTGCCGCGGTGGAGGGGCCCGAGGGCGCGCGCGTGATCGCGTGCGATCTGGTGGTGGCGTGTGACGGATTCCGGTCGGGCGTCCGGGAGATGGCCGGGTTGGAAGCTGAGATTGAGCCGATGGAGGAGGGCAAGATTGAGTGGATGAGTCCCGTGCCGACGCCCGACTCGTTCGACATGGCGTACCTGTCGAATGGCGCTCACATCGGGATGCTCAGCTGGCCCGAGGGGTCATTCGGTTGGCGCACCATGCACCGGTCCGGCCGTGACGCGGCGCTCGCTCCCGGGATTGATGCGTTCGCCGAGGCGTGGAGCCGTCTGCTGCCATCGTCGGCCGCCGGGGTGCGCGCCCTCACCACAACCGATGAACTCCTCTACACCGAGCCGGAGTTGCTGTCCTGCCCCAGTTGGTGGGTACCAGGAGTAGTCGTGATCGGGGACGCAGCCCACTTCTTCGGCCCGGAGACCGGAGCCAGTGCCGGCATCGGCCTGGCAGACGCCTTCGCCCTGACAGAGGCGATCGCCGCACACCGCACCGACGCCGACGCGGCCTGTGCGACGTATGAGGCATCACGGGCTCCTGCGGTGCGGCCCTACGAGTCCGGCGACCCCAGCCGGGCTCGGCTGCGTGGCACGCCACTGGCGCCGGGGCGTTCCGAGGAGCGGTGGCCGCCCGCGGCCTAGCCGCCCCGGCCAGTTGAGCTACCTCACCAAGGTGGATGGGCAGCTCACCAACGGCCTGTACCCGTTGTGGCGTCGATGGCCGACGGCTGGGAGGCCACCGGCATGGAGTTCCTCGACCCGTCGCACTCCATCTATGCGCTCTGCCCGGCGAGCCCCCTCGAGGTGACGTGGGGCTTCTACTCGCCCGACGCCGCCTTCTGTTACCCCGGTGGAGAGGGTCCGGTCTCGGCCGAGGCAGGTATCGGAGACGCGGTCTGGCTGCACCGGGAGGCAGATCTCCCGGTGCAGCCATTGCCACTGCCGTGCGGACCATCGGGTGATCGACAGCGGCCATCGGAATAGCCCACTTCCACCGTGCACTTAACGAACCCGGCGTGGCATCGCCATCCTGCGTAGCGCCACCGCGGCTCCACATGGGTCAGGTGGAGGTGGAAGCCGCCCCGCCGACCTCACCGAGGTTCGGTGCAAGGTCGGTGTGGTGGTGGATCATGCGCCAGCGGCCATCCTCAAGGCGGAACGCGCTGGTGAAGCGGTGCCGCGTGGGCACGCGCTCGCCGTCCACGATGTTGTGGCCCTCTTCAACCCTCAACGCGTAGCCGATGTCCGCACCCTGAATTTTGCGTACGTCGATCGGCTCAACATGGCCACCTATACGCTGCCACCAGACCTTCGAACTGGCCCACCAGATCAGCGGGGCCCACAAGGCAGCCGCCAAAGTGGCCGAGCAGCGTGCTGTCGTCGGCCTGCGACCAGATCTCGTGCATCGGGGCGGCGTCACCATTGAACGCGGCGTTCAGCGCCACGTAGAAGCCATCAGTTGCCGTACGCACATCGGTCATCGGGTCACCTCGGCGGTTTGAAGGTCAAGAGGAGATCGTGGGAGGTGCCCTGCACCGCGACCACGATCGGGTGAAGTGCGTGCTCCAGCCATTGAGCCAATGCACGGTTTGAGGATTTGTGCAGCAGCCGGGCGGTGCCGTCCTTGGCCGCCCGCCGTTGTCGCGCGCGCGCGGGTGATCGGTCACTAACTTCCAGATCGCAATTGCGGGCACGGGACGCATTCCATTCCCCTTCCTGAGTGCCACGTTGACATCACAGGAGAAGACCTCATCGGAAGCGACGCCAAGTGCCCGGTAATGGCCGGCAATCACGAGGGCACCACCAACCGCGACTGGTGGCCCAACCAGCTCGATCTACGGATCTTGCAGCAGAACCCCCCGGCCGCCGACCCCATGGGCCCCGACTTCGACTACGCCGCGGAGTTCAGGACCCTCGACCTTGACGCCTTGGCACGTGATGTTGACGCGCTTATGACCGACTCGCAGCC
>SYFI01000050.1 GCA_005800465.1 Actinomycetota bacterium
GGCACGCCGGCGTCGCGGAAGCGCTGCTGCCAGTAGTGCTCACGGCCAATGAACACGGGCACGCAATTCACAAAGCCACAACCGGCGGCGAGGATGTGCTCCACATACCACTTGGTGGCCTGCTCGGAGCCCACTGGGAGGTATGACACCACCACGTCAGTCTTGGTCTCCTTGAGGAGACCCGTGATGTCAGCGGTCTCGCCCGGGGCCTTCTCGATGATCTCGGAGAGGTACTTTCCCAGCCCGTCATGGGTCATGCCGCGAGCGACGGTGACACCGGTCTTCGGGACATCGGCGAGCTTGATCGTGTTGTTCGGCTCGCAGAAGACGGCCTCAGAGAGGTCGGTCCCCACCTTGCGGGCGTCGATGTCGATCGCGGCCGTGAAGTTGATGTCGCGAACGTGGTATCCGCCCAGGACCGTGTGCATCAGGCCCGGGATGAAGTCGGTCTCGTTGGCGTCCTTGTAGAACTGAATGCCCTGAACGAACGACGAGGCACAGTTGCCCACACCAATAATGGCGACATTGACAGTCTTGCTCACGTGTTGGGGTCTCCCCTTCGGTTACCTGTCCTCGGGCGTGCCGTCGGCATCCCGAAGTGTGGAGTGTACGTAGGAAAGGCGCTGGGCGACCGTCACCAAGGTGCCGACGGCGAGGATTGTCACCACGATCTCGAGTATGGGCCCCACACCTCCGAAGAAGATCCCGGCGCCGACCAGCACCAGGCGCTCAGTACGGCTCATCAGGCCGCCCTTGTTGGAGTCGACTCCCAGCCCCTCGGCACGGGCACGCGTGTACGACACCAGAAACGATCCGGCCAGTGCCGCGAAGGTCATGCCCACGGCCCATGTCGATCCCTCGCTGGCCAGCGCAACACCGATTCCCCCAAGCACAAAGCCCTCACCCAGGCGGTCGAGCGACGAGTCGAGGAATGCCCCGAAGCGCGTGGCCTTCTCGGTCATGCGCGCCACCGACCCGTCAAACATGTCGCTGACGGATCCGATGACAAACACGATGCCGGCCGCGATCCACTGCTGGAAGCCCACGAGCACAGCCGTGGCAACGGCGCCTGTGAAGCCAAAGATGGTGATGGCGTTCGGGGTCACACCGGCCCGCACGAGCCCCCGCACGAGCGGGTTGGCGGCTGCCCGGGCTGCATCTGAGTAGCGCTGGCGCGCGCGCGGATTACTGGCGCCGCGGGCATCATCGGGCCGCGTGGGAATGATGCGTGTCTCCTACCGCTGTGAATAGGGCCGCACCCTCGCGCGGCAGGTGCCTAGGATAGCGGCCGATGCGCCTGTGCTCCTTCAGCGGACCGGATGGCCCCTTGCCCGGGCTCGTTGTGGGCGATGAGGTAGTCCCCCTTGCCGCCGTCTCAACCCTCGACATCATCACCGGCACCGATCCCATCGCGGCTGGTGAGGCAATTCCGCTGGCCGGCCTCATGCTTGACGCCCCGGTTATTCCGGGTGCTGCCATTGCCATCGGCCTGGACTACAAGGCGCATGCCGCGGAGACCGGGCAGGAGTCCCCGGCTGAGCCTGTGTTGTTTGCGAAGATGCGCGGCAGGGTCAAACGCCCATCGGGGCCCGTGGTGCATCCCGAGTGGACGCGCCGCCTCGACTACGAAGGCGAGCTTGGTGTGGTGATCGGGCGCCGGGCGCACCGGGTGTTGGCAGCTGATGCGCTGGGCCACGTGTTCGGATACATGGCGGTGAACGACGTGAGCGCGCGCGATCGCCAGAAGTCGGAGCCCTAGTGGATGCGTGTCAAGAGCGGCTGGGGGTTCATGCCAATGGGCTCGTGGATCACCTCGTCAGACGAGGTGATCCACAGACGCTGCGCATCCGCACCTGGGTGAATGACGAACTGCGCCAGAACACCAACACCGCCGACATGATCTTCCCGGTGGCGGAACTTGTGGCCTCTGCATCGCAGGTGTTCCCACTTGAGCCCGGCGACATCGTCATCACCGGCACGCCGTCGGGCGTAGGAGTGGGGATGGATCCCATGAGGTTTCTTCAGCCCGGTGATGTCGTACGTATTGAGATCGACCGCCTGGGCACCATTGAGTATGCGATCGTGGCCCCATGAGCGACCTCCGCGCAGATCTGGCGGACATGCGACGTGTCGTCGACTTCGGCGGCCTGGCATTCCCGCGTGGCGTGCTCGGGCCGGAGGCCGTGGACCTGGCCACCGCACTCGGCCTGTCCGATGTCGACCCTGAACTGATTGACACCCTCGTGCGGCGCGTTGCCGCCGCGCATTGGATTGCCCTGCAGGGGCCTATGAACGCAGTGCTGGCGCGCGTAGAGGAGCCCACCAATGCGTCTGACGCCCAGGCGCTTGAGCGCGCACGGGCATTCGCCGAGGATGCCGACCCCGAGAACGCGTTCGCGCTCGCCCTGGCAGAGCGAACAGGGCACGAACTGGCCGCGGTGCGTGCCCGCGCCCTCGATCGCCTTGATGCACTTGCTGTGGCACAGGCCGATGGTGCGGGCCGCCCGGAGGCGCTGGTGGCGTTGGCATCTACCGCTGGGCGCATCACGGCCGATCTCCTCGATCTCGACCCCGACGACTTCGCCGTCGAGATCGCGGCCTACGCCGATGTCGACACCACGGCCGAGGCGGCATCGCCGGTATTGGTGCGCACCACGGGTGACAAGGAAATCCGGGCGTGGGCCCGCGAGGCCCTCTCGTCGCTCAACGTACCCGCCCCACCAAATGCCCTGGCGGCCGTGCGATCGCTGACCACTTGCCCGGTACCGGCTGACCCCACCGACGACGTGCTGTGGACGGCCACGATCATCGTGCTGGCGGAGGATGCCATTGACCTGGCCACGACCGCGGCTGCGTCTGACGACGACGACCCGGACGACAAACCGCACGCCGAGGCCTAGAGGCGGGCGAGCACCTCGCGTGCGACGCGCTGCCCCGACTGCACTGCACCCTCCATAAAACCCGACCACTCGTCGCTGGTGTGCTCACCCGCGAAGTGGAATGGTCCTTGGGGCCGCGCGGCGATGGTGGCGTAGTCGGCTTGCCCCGGGCGCGCGGCTGAATATGAACCCCGCGCGTAGGGATCTTTCGCCCAGGCGTGCACCACGGCACCGTCACGTGCCGCCGCCCGGGTACCGGGCGCCACGCGATCTATCAGCGCCAGGCGTGCCTGCACGATCGAACCCGGCGCCGGACCGTGGTCGGGTCCGGCAATGGTACGACCGGCAATCCCGCCCACAAGCGAGGTGAATGCCGTGCTCCCGGCGCCCTCACCCAGTGCCGAGTTCCACGTCTGCCCAAGCGCCGTGTCGCTTACGCCCTCGGCATCCCAGCCGTGGGCTCCCCATGCCGCGCTGCTGAACGGGATGATCACCTTCGCGTTGGTTCCCATGCCGTATGTGCGGATGACCTCGCGGGTTGGCGTGGAGAACCCCGACCGGCTCAGGTTGACCGTGCGCAGCACACCCGGCGAAAGCGTGATGACGGCCCGGTCGGGGCGCTCCACGCGCGGGCCGTCAGAGCCGGTGAGCAAAAGCGCCGGGCGCGACCCCTCACGCACCAGCCCGGTAAGCCGCGTGCCCCGCACGATGCGCTCCACACCGACGCGCTTCTCCAGTGCCGCCACCAGGTTGCGGGTGCCACCATTCACGCGGTAGCGCTCAGCACTGTCGGCCATCTCGTTTGCGCCCGCTCCATCTGCCAGGTCGGTCACTACCCACAGCGCGGTGAGGGCCGACGGGTCAGCGCCGTACTCACCGGTGGTGAGCGCGCGCTGGTATCGCGCAAACGGTGAGCCCGTCCCGCCGGGGATGGCACCCCTCAGCCACTCGGCGGCGCTCATGGCATTGAGCCGGTCCTCGCCCAGTCGCTGCAGGTCGCGGGCAGCCCGCTGGGCAAGACGTTCGCTGGATTCATCGGCCCAACCGCCCTCGCGTACGCGTCCCCCCACCAGGTTGCGCGCAACCCCGGATTCGTCCACAGCCGCCAGATCCTGCAGGGTGACGCCGCTCTCGCTGCACAGGCGGCGGATGGCCGAGTGATCGGCATCGATGAACTCCCCGCCGCACTCCACCCACCTGCCGGGCACCAAAGAGGTGTCGGTGAGCGTGCGCCCGCCGAGGCGATCACGGGCCTCCCATACGCGCACATCCACTCCGGCCTGCACCAGCACAAGTGCACAGGCCAGGCCGGAGAGGCCTGCGCCCGCCACATCAACCCGTGTGCCCGAGGCCACCCCCCGGCTGGGTGCGAACCCCGGCAGGGCGAGCGCCAGTGCACTCGCTCCGGCTGTCATCAGTGCCTCGCGCCGGGTGAGGCCCACCGTCATGGCGTCAGGCGGTGCGGGCGGTCGTAAGACCGGCGCGCGAGAGGATCTCCGGCACGGAGTCTTCCCAGGCGATGGCCATCACGTGGATGCCGGCTACGCCGGGGATGTCCTGCAGCGCTTGGATGACCTCCACACAGATATTCATACCTGTGTCGCCTTCGTCATCCGTCGACTCCATGCGGTCGATCAGGTGGTCGGGCACCATGACGCCCCACACCTTGTCGCGCATGTGGTGCGCCATGCGCACATGCTTGAACGGGCCGACACCGATGAGCAACTTCGGGAGCGAGGGAAGGTCGGCGGCCTCAAGACGCGACATGAATGCCGCGACGCGCTCGGGCTCGTACACCAGCTGGGTCTGGAAGAAGTCGGCTCCCGCCTCCATCTTCGCCTTGATCTTTGAGATCTCCAAGTCCGGGTCATCGGCCGCTGGGTGCGCGGTGGCGCCGATCAACAGGTGCGGGGCCTCCCCAGCCAGTTCCTCCCCGGCTTCATTCATGAACCGACCGGACCGCAGCGACGCCTGCAGCCGAAGGAGCCCCATGGTATTGATGTCGTTGACCACGGCGGCATCGGGGTGATTGCCAATGTGGATCGGGTCACCGCTCATGCACAGGGTGTTGTGGATGCCGAGCGCGGAGGCGCCTAGGATGTCGGAGGTGAGCGCCATGCGGTTGCGGTCACGCACGGTCATCTGCATGACCGGCTCGGCCCCGTTGTCGAGGGCGAGACGCGCGGACGCGAGCGGACACATGCGCGACTGGGCGGTCTGGTTGTCGGTGATGTTGAGGGCATCGGTCACCGCACCAAGTAGGCGGGCCTTATCGGCGATTACCTGGGGGTCGGCGCTCTTGGGCGGCCCGATCTCGCTTGTGATGGCGAATCGGCCCTCTGCAAGTGCGGTCTCAAGGCGTGTGGAAGCGTTCACGGAGGGCCACGCTAGCAGGCAATTCGCGCAATCCAGAGGGCTACGTGCAGGGTAACGGGGTCCCGCAAAGTTTCTGTATGAAGCGGCGCCTGACCCCGCAAAACAATGTAGGGTGATGAAGATTCCTATCACCAAGGGGGCGCAGACATGAAGATCACTCCGTTCCTTGTTGCATCTGCCGCAGTGCTGGGAACCGCCGCTGTTCTCGTCGGCTCCGGCACAGCAGCCACCAGCACCAGCGAGCAGCTGATGATCAACCAGAAGATCTCACAGGCCGCGGTGCGTCGTTCGAACTCGGCGCTCAACTATCTGGCACCTATTCGCACCACCACGACCGACGCGGCCAACACGGGCGCAAATGGCGTGACGCCGATCAAGTTGGTGACTGGCTCCGGCCTGGGCTGGACCACGGCCCAGATCGCCAATGCTGCCGTGACGCCCGCCAAGCTCTCAAACCCGTCGTACTTCGCGGTCGTTTCGCAGATCGGTGCAATGCAGCGGGCCACCAGCGGCGTCACCGTGACGTCGGCGCTCACGGGTACCTCGACGTACACCGTGACGTTCCCCAGCAACGTCAGCCTGTGCGCCCCCGTCGTCACGGTACAGACATTCTCATCGGGGAGCGGCCTGAACTACGGTGCGTTCGCCACCGTGGGGCCGGGCACCGTGAACACTCAGTGGGTGGTCACCACGTACACCGGCCATAACGGTACGGGCAAGGACGCCGCTGGCACCGCGCAGGCGGGGAACCAAGACCCGGCAGCATTCAATCTGGTGGTGCAGTGCTAACAGCGCACGGTTAGTGCAGTAACGGAACGGACGGCGGGGGCCTCAGACGGGGTCCCCGCCGTCCGCGACGAATCGCACGCGGCCCGAGATCTCGGCCCCATTGTTGGCCACGCGCTCCAGGTGGCGCGCCAGCAGCACAGCATTGGCCAGCCATGATGCTGAGCGAGAATCCACGTGCGGCCGCGCGGCGGCGGCCATGACCTCCTCGAGCAGATCCTGCACGCCGCGGGCATCGGCCCGCGCGACGATTGCCAGCCCGGTGTCTTCACGCGTGAAGGCCTGAACGGCCTGTGACAGGGCTCCGATGGCGCGCGGCTCCATGCGCCTGAGGAGTGCATCGACCTCGGGAACCATGGGCGAGGGCTCCAGAGCCTCGGCGCGACGGGCGATGGCGACCGCCAGATCCCCCACACGCTCGAGGGCCACGGTGATGACGAGCCCTGAGTGGATAAGTCGCAGGTCGCGCGCCTTGGGCGCCTGCAACAGCACCAGATCAAAGGCCAGGCGCTCAAGTGCGGCGCACCGGTCATCCACGTCGTCATCTCCGGCGATGACCCGCTGTGCCGATTTGACGTCTCGGGCTTCCCAGGCATCCACTGCCTGCTCAACCTGTCCAACGATGACGCTCGAGACCTCGATCATCCCGTTTCGGAGGTGGTCAATTCCATCTTCGATTCCTGCTCGCGTTCCCATGCGTGAAGCGTACCGCTCCCCGCTGGTGTCACGGCTTGGGTAGGATCATCGTGACACGGACCATCGAAGGAGACTTGCCAGATGCACGCAGCGCGCTTTGGGACGATCGCCGATCGCATCGTCCCGCGATCCGAGAGCCGGGCAGCCACGCTCACGTGGGACCTCGTGCTCATTCTTGCCGGCACCGCCCTGGTGTCGCTCCTCGCGCAGGTCTCCATTCCCTGGTACCCGGTGCCATTCACCGGCCAGACCCTTGCCGTGTTGCTGGTCGGCGGCATGCTGGGCGCGTGGCGCGGTGCCCTCTCCCTGGCGCTCTACTTCGCCATCGGCGCTCTCGGCGCCCCGATCTTCAGCGATCAGGCGGGCGGCTGGGACATCATCACCGGTGCCACCGGCGGCTACATCATCGGCTTCATCCTGGCCGCCGCCGTGGTGGGTTGGCTTGCCGAGCGGGGTGCCGACCGCCGTGTGGTTCCCATGATCGGCGTGCTGCTCCTGGGAAGCGTCCTCATCTACGCCATCGGCGTGCCGTGGCTCGCCAACTGGGCACCCGCAGGCGACGGCGTCAAGTTCGGCTGGTCGCAGGCGTATGAGTTCGGTGTGCAGCCGTTCATCCTCGGTGATCTGATCAAGCTCGCCGTCGCTGCTGCGCTGCTGCCCGCTGGCTGGGCACTGCTCCAGCGCACCGGGTTCGGTCGCGGTAATAAGGAGGACGGCCCGAAGGCCGGGCTGCTCTAGGCCTCACCGGGACCGCTGGCGCGATGTGGAGACGGGCAGGCGAACACCGCGCCCGCCCGAAGCCGACCGCTGCGGTAGTCCGCAGGCGAACACCTCGCCCGCCCATCATCTCGACAGCAATTGAAGGGTCCCGGAGACGGGGCCTTTTTGTTTGCTGTTTCGTAACGAATACGACTTGATATACACCGGCTCATGTTTCATGATGCAACTTGTATTCATTCACCTTTCGGCGATGCAGCAAACAGGAGGCGGGAACACAGATGGGCAAGACGATCGGAATCGATCTCGGTACGACCAACTCGGCAATGGCCGTCCTTACCGGCGGGGAGCCTGAGGTCATCCCAAACGCGGAGGGCGGTCGTACGACGCCGTCTGTGGTGGCCTTTACAACTGGTGGCGAGCGCCTTGTGGGCGCGGTGGCACGTCGCCAGGCAGTGACCAACCCGCAGAACACCGTGTTCAGCGTCAAGCGCTTCATGGGCCGCTCGTTCAGCGAGGTCAGTGAAGAGATGACGATCGTGCCGTATGAGGTGGTCCCCGGACCCAGCGGCGATGTGCGGATCAAGGCCGGCGAGAAGGAGTGGTCACCGCCGGAAGTCAGCGCGATGATTCTGCAGAAGTTGAAGGCCGAC